>CAUUGB010000016.1:0-19293 GCA_963544615.1 uncultured bacterium
AAATCTGCTACTACCACTTGTACTAATCTTGACCACCAGGTATTACTGGCAATAGTGCGTTCAAAAGGGATAATTGCTCCTTCGGATAAAGTTAGTTTGGGAGCAATGATTTTGTTAACATCGATTTTCAGCAGATTGCCTAAACCGCCACAATGCTCGCAAGCCCCAATGGGCGAGTTAAAAGAAAACAGCATTGGGGTTGCGGCCTCCAGAGAAATACCGCAAAAACTACAAGAGAGATTTTCGCTAAAAAGGACATCAACCATTTCTTGTGGTTGTTCTGGAAAATCTAGGCTATGGTCAAGTACAAAAGCAATCATGGCAAAACCATTAGCTTGTTTTAATGCTTCTTCTACACTAGCAGTTAAGCGAGTTTTGAAAGTTTTAAATTTATCTTGTTGATTAAATTGGGCTTTGGTAATACTTAAGCGGTCAATCACAATTTCAATGGTATGGCGATTATTTTTTAGCAAACTTAAAGACTGATTAAGATTGTAAATTTGCCGGTCAATTCTTACCCGCTGGTAGCCTTTCCTTTTTAAGGAAGCTAACAGTTGAGAAAACTCACCTTTTTTATCACGGATAATCGGTGATAAAATCAGTAGCCGCGTACCACTAGCAGTTAAGTGATTTTGAATTTCTCTGCTAATATGACCAATAATTTGATCAATCGATTGAGTGGAAACTTCGCGTCCACATTGAGGACAATGTAGGTGTCCTACCTTAGCATAAAGTAAGCGTAAATAATCGTAAATTTCGGTAATGGTGCCCACGGTAGAGCGAGGATTGTGGCTAGTAGTTTTTTGATCAATGGCAATGGCTGGAGATAAACCCTCAATACTATCTACGTCAGGTTTCTTCATAATTCCTAAAAATTGTCGGGCATAAGAAGAGAGACTTTCTACATAACGACGCTGACCTTCAGCGTATAAAGTGTCAAAAGCTAAAGAACTTTTTCCTGACCCTGAAAGACCAGTAAAAACTATTAACTGATTTTTAGGCAAACTCACTTGCAAATTAGCTAAGTTGTGCTCTCTGGCTCCTTTAATGACAATCTCCTTGGCATTTTGCATAAATTAAGAGGCAGAATTATAACATTTCTTGAGAAGAATTAATAGGGTGGGCAAAAACTGTTTGGAGAGAATTTAAGTTGAGGGTGACCCCTGCGGGATTCGAACCCGCGATCTTTTGGATGAGAACCAAATATCCTAGACCGCTAGACGAAGGGGCCACGAGAAAAAATTATTATAACATGAACTAATCTTCACTCTCTGCTATAATACTCTTCGCCAGAAAACCAGAAAGGTAAATATGCCCAAAATTATTCATTTCCCCCAACGCTGCATTGGCTGTCTAGCTTGTACTAGTATTGCCCCAGAACATTTTGAGGTAGACAGTGAAACTGGTAAATCACGTTTGATTGATGGACAAGCAGATGGAGAAACTTTTTGCAAACAAGTTGAGAGGGTGCCTGAACTTTTAGTAGAAACATGCCCTGCTCAAGCAATTGAAGTACAGCCAGATAAAGACAAGCAACAGCCGGCTGACTCCAAGCCAAATAAATCAAATTAATTTTTAGCTATTTCTAAATTAGGAAAGCGCACCAATTCTAAATTGAGTTGCTCAATGAGAGCTAAAATTTTGAGCAAAATTTTTTCACGATAAGCTAAGTGTTGATAATAATTATGCTCGCCGGGTAAATAAATAAAACTATAAATTAACTGAAATTCCAAACCGGTGGCACTTAAACTAGCTAAACAAGCACTGCGCAGCTGCACTCGTTCACTCAGGAGTTTGTCGGCAAAAATTTCTTTAAGTCCCGCTATTACTTGAGCGGTTTTTTGAGGATTAGCTGTTGGGGAAAGATAAAATTTTAAAGCGACTCGACGTTTTTTAACGCTGCGATAATTTTGAATGATGCCATTGATAAGCTGATGATTGGCAATAATTAACTCATTGCCTTTTAGGGCTTGAATTTTGGTAGTGCGCATTCTAATGGTTTTAATCACTCCTTCATAACCATTAAAAACTATGTAGTCACCCACCGCAAAAGCTCTATCAACGTAAATGGAAAAAAAGGCAAACACATCTTTGAGAATATTTTGAAAAGAAAAAGCCACAATAATACTGGCAATTCCCAACCCTCCCAGTAATGCTTGAGTATCAACTTGGGAAATTTGTAAAATTAACAAAATTGCCAAAAGCCACATGCCAATGGCACTCACCACTCTGACAAAATTGGTCACTGTGGTTACTGCTTCATCAGAAGCTCCTTTGGAATGCAAATATACTCTTACAGCATTAACTAGCGCTAGTTGCAAGCCAAAAATAACAAAAACTAACATCACCAAAAAATAAAATATCGCCACTGCCATAAAAAACTTTTTAGGTAAAGGCAAAAGTAAAAAGGCAAAAAAAACTCCGTTCAAAACTATTACCGGCACACTTATGCGGCACATTAAATTAAGCCACAATTTGAATTGACCATTTCTAAATTTACGCTCTAAAAAAACTAGTATAAAAATGCCTAAATATTTAGCTGAAAATAAACTTGAGCTCACAAAAATACCCAAAAGAAGTGCTAAGGGAATAAGATCGCTAGTTTCTAAACCTGCCTGCAAAAAAAAACGGGGTAAATTAAACAAAAAATCCCACATAAAAACACCTAAATTATAAAAAATAATTCAGACAAAGTCAAAAATAAAGCAGCTGTTTCTTGCTTACTTTAGTCAAAGTGCTAGGTAGTGCTTTTACTTTTGCTTTTACCGCCATTCTTGCGTTAACGATAAAGATATTATCTTAAGTTTCGTTACTGTATAAAAATATTTTTGAGTATAATGAAGTTTAAAAGCCAAAAGTTAAAATGAAAAATAAACATCGACAAAAAATTTTTACTACTTTGCTGAGTTTGCTGTTGCTGAGTTTTTTAGCAATTAGAGCTCAATGGCACGGCAGTAGCTTGTTTACCCAAATTTTACCTAGTTACACTAATCAAGCAGTTACCACTCCTACTTCAACTATTGCATCTGTTGGTAGTCAATTGGCAACTCCAGCTACTTTGTTGTCAGGAGAGCGCGCGGTGGTTGCTAAAGTGATTGATGGTGACACCATTGAACTTGCCGATGGTCGCAAGTTGCGCTATATTGGTATTGATACTCCAGAAACAGTCGATCCACGTCGGGCGGTGGGTTGTTTTGGACCACAAGCGAGTGCTAAAAATCGCGAACTGGTTTTAGGTAAAGAAGTCATACTGGAAAAAGATGTTAGCGATACCGATCGCTACGGCCGGCTCTTGCGCTATGTTTATCTTGATGGAGTCATGATTAATGATTTGTTAGTGCGCTTTGGTTTTGCTCAGGCTAGTAGTTATCCTCCAGACATTAAATATCAAGAAAAATTTCGCACTAGTCAAGCACAAGCCAAACAAGAACAACTGGGAATTTGGGGACAAGCATGCGCTTTGTCTCCTCAACAATCAAGCCAACCTGCTACCGGCACCAACATCACTTGTCCTACCAGTTGTCGGCAGGCGGCAGCAATGGGAATGCAGCAAATTGAAAAAAATCACCCCTGTTACCATAGTTCTCTTGACGGTGATGGTGATGGCATCGCTTGTGAGTAATATCTAATTTATGCTATAATTTAGTTGCTGTAAAGATGTGCAGCTGTATTATGGAGAAAAAATTTCAGTTAAGACATATTTTTTCTTGTTATCGCCAAGAGTTGCTAACTTTTTTGGCTTTTGCTTTGTTAGGCATGGGGATTGGTCTTTATTTGGGTAAAAACATGACGCTTTTTTATCAATACCGTCTGAAAGCCAAAATGAGTCAAGATGACGCTGCTTGCTTGCAACAGTTAGCACAAATTATGGTATTGCCGGAAGAAAATCCAGTTATGAGCCAAATTGTTGATGTGAGCACTCTTAAAGATAAACCCTTTTTTACTCAAGCCCAAAATGGGGATAAAATAGTTTTATATCAACAAGCTCAAAAAGCAATTTTGTATCGCCCCGCCACCAGACAAGTGGTGGAAGTAATGCCTTTAACTATGGATAGTAGTGGGGTAGGTTTTTAGATTTGTTGAGGTTTGTTAGTACTTCAATTACTCCGCTGGAGATTTTTTTGCTGGCGAGGATATTTTCGCCATGTTTTTGCTGCAGTGCTAGGTGGAGGATTCGAACCTCCGTAGCCAAATGGCAGCAGATTTACAGTCTGCCCTCGTTGACCGCTTGAGTAACCTAGCAAAAAGTTTGACCCTTGAGCGTGAGAAAGGCCTTATTTCCCTGGTTTAACCCAGGTGGGCAGAGTGCAATTTAATCCACGAACTAAATTGACAACTCATCAGCCCGAAAGAAATAATATTCGGGAAAATATTTGTCCTTTCTCACACTCAAGAGTCAAAATAAAGAGCTGAATTGATTATATCACAAGCAAAAAACTTAAAGACAATGGTGATAAATACTTTCAGGAATACTACTGCGCTCCATTTGTGCACATGAAAAAGGCTCACTGCCACCTGCTACTAGCTCCATTCCAGACAAAGTTTGATGATACAAACCTACCATGGCTCCAAATTCAACCCTAAACCAGTCGCCATCCTGACTCACGTTGTACACAGTCATATCGGGAACTCTCCAAGCAGGATTGGTGAGATTAAGAGAGTGTAAAAATGGGGCTGTTTGTTGGTAAGCTGGTGCATAAGATGGACTGCAAGAAAGTTCTAAGCGTTGATAAGCAAGTAAGTCTGCTTGTTTATCAATTCGTCCAAAGCCGGCAATTAAACTGCACCTGGTTTCATTGCGCACAAAAATAGCCACACAATTATTATAAGGGTCGTAGGCTTCAGACACAGGACAAGTAGCAAACTCACTTTGTTTATAACCCAGGTTGGTCATTAGTTTAGCAATCTCTTTACCAATTTTGCCGAGGATGCGGTTCTTACTGGCGGGATGGGGAGTCACTCCCGGATTAATGTTGTCAGGAGTATCTACTTGATTGGTAACTAGCTGAATACCGTAAGTTTTAGCATTTGGCAATCTAAGGCGGTATTGCTCTTTATCTGAGCGCCACCACATCACATCATTAACAAAAATTCCATCAGTTAAATCTTTTTCCTCAAACTCAGAGGCAAATTTTTTTTTAATTTGCGCAGCCACATAAGAGGTGGGATCGGCATAATTTTGTTCGTCTGGATTTGATTGATTTTCGCTTTCATCGTCAATTACGGTCAATGTGTTTGGAGTTTTAATTTGCGCATTTTCTCCGCCCCAAAGACCATGGGAAAAATCAGCGATAGCACTTTGCAAAAAATTGTCTTTACCTTGATTAACTTGAGCTTTGAAATAAGCAGTGGAAACGATAATAGCCAGGAGAAAGCAAATTAAAACCACACTACTAGGAGCGTCCTTATACATATCCCATAATTGTATATGCTAAACATACTTTTGTCAATATAAATATACCAATATATCGCTATATTTACTCAGGAAAAGTGGCAGTGAGTTGATATAACTTGCCTTCACTCACGACTACATAGTTTTGTAACTGTTCATCAAAATATAGGCAGCTGGCATGAGCCAAAAGAGGGTTAGTTTGCTGCCAAATTAGCTCACCTTTGGTGTTGGCTATCATAATGGTAGCAGTTTGCGGGCAAACAATTGCTAGTTGCTCCTTTTGACCAGTAATAAGCAATTTCCCTGGTAATTCCGGTGATGGCATTAATTGCCAGTTGGTTGGCTGTCCTCGAGCGAGACGCTGCAACTTGTTTTGCCAAGCAGCATACACATAATCGCTAATATAAATTCCTTGTGGGGAAAATTTTTCTTCTTGCTCTGGAGCTAACCAAGATGTCCAGTTTTCATATTTACCAGCGGCATTAAAATTGAGGCGCTTAAAAATTCCTTGACCGGTTAAATACAAATTACCGCCAAAAGTGTGCAAACCACTTACTGGTAGGGAGAGCAAATCATCAGTTAAACGTTGCCAATTTTTTTGTCGTAAATCATAACGATACACTGCATCTGTGTAAACAAAAATTGCCAAACTATCAATTGCTAAGGCCTGAGCGGGGGACGTTGGTGGTAAAGTGATTTGTTCAAAGCGTTTGTGGGTATTGTCATAATAAATTAATTTTTGTGCGGTGGTGTCTAAAAAAGCTACCCAATTTGTTTGACTTATACTGCCACAATGTTGGGGGAAAATATTTTCTCCAGTAAAAGATAAATCATAAATTTGCTGCCATAAGCTTTGACTTTGCTGCTCACTCTTGGGAGTGGAGGTGGGTTTGGTACTCAATTGTGCAGAAGAAAAAAACTGCCAATTAAATCCCATGATGAGTAATAAAATAGCCACACTTAAAGCCAACATTGCCAGTAATTGTCTGGGGAATAAGAGTTTAATTTTTGCCCAGAAAATTTTTTGGTGAAAAAATTTACCTTGGTGCATTTTATTCGGTTAAAATATAGCGCACTCCTTTGGTGACTCCACGTTTTTCTACCACTCCTTTTTTGATTAAATCTTTAAGGTCGCGCAAAATGGTGTCGGTAGAAACATTGGGGAGCGCTTGTTGGGCTTGTTCAGAAGTAATCTCACCTTGGTGATTTAAGATTTCCAATAAGACAATTTGTCTCTCTGAGAGAGAAATTTGTTTACCCAGCTGTTCTTTAAGTTTTAAGTCTTTAGATAACTTCATGACTTGACTTTTAACTTTATCTACTTCAATTGCTAGTCCATAACCAAAATATTCCAGCCAGTAAGTTAAATCAGCATTACCAGATTGTTGCACGGAAAGCAAAGCTTGATAATAGCGACCAACATCCATATCAAAATACTGCTCCAAAGAAAAAAACTTTTTAAAATCGTAATGAGATAAATACAAAACTAAAGTTGCCATGGCTCTAGCACTTCTACCATTGCCTTCTACAAAAGGATGAATGTGAACTAGCTGGTAATGAGTAATTGCGGCGCGCACAATAGGATGAATGTTGGCAGTTTCTGGGGCATTAAGCCAAGTAAAAAAATCATTCATTAAAAATGGCACTTCACTGTGATGGGGAGGACGAAAAGCTACCTCATCACCACTGACAGCTTTAACTACTACCTCTTTATCACGATATACCCCCACATATTGTTCATCAATTAAACGGGCAGTAGTTAATGAATGCAGTTTTTTGAAAGTTTTTTCACTGAGAATATTGGGGTTGGCAATATTTTGTTGTTGATCAATCCACCAAACTACATTGCGATAATTAATTACTTCTTGAATATCACGATCGCGCGCCATAATACCGGCTTTTTCTGAAATAGAGCGTAAATTAGAATCGTCTAGCATCACCACTTGTCGAGCTTGTTCGGCAGTTAAATCGTTACCTTCAATTTTGGTACCAAAGTGAACAGTGCGTTGTAAAGCGTCGTCTCTAAATTTCATTTCCCAAGCTGGCACTAAAGGAGAATTTTCAATTAAAGCTCGAGCAGCTTCAATGCGAGAAATATACATCACTAAATTATTAGTAATGATAAAGTTGGGCACAAACATGTCAGCATTATACCACATTCCGGCAAATTATGCGGAAATTGTTTAAACTATTTTTGCCGATTTAGCGCCATAATTTTTAATATTGGCACCATCTTCACCCGTGGTGGTTTAACTACTTAAATAGATGGATAAAAAGGCCACAAAGTTAATCAATTGATTGCAGAATAGCCTGATTAATGATATAATTACTCTTCTATGAAATACGCAGTAATTCAATTACAAGGCAAGCAATATTTAGTACAGCCGGGGCAGTTGTTAACTGTGGATCTTTTACCTGGTAAACCCGGTGATAAAATTGCCATTACCGATGTACTGCTCAAGCGTGATGCCGACAAGGTTAGCGTGGGGACGCCACTAGTAAAAGGTGCTAAAGTGGTATTAAAAGTGGTACAAAGTGGTAAAGATACCAAACTTAAAGTTTTTAAGTACAAATCTAAATCTAGATATCGTAAAACTATTGGTCATCGCCAAAGTATTACCAATTTAGAGGTGGTGTCGATTTAGCTAGTTTGGTTTTACCTGTTAGACGGTAGTCGTTAGTTTATCAGCGACGAGTATGAAAAATCAATATTTATTTCAGCTGGGAGCAATGTCTTCATTATGTTGGGCAGAATTGCAGGCTGTGTTTCCGTCGGCGGTTCTTGTTCAACCTCATTTGGCTTTGTTTGAGAGCAGTGATAATTTTGACGCTCAAGCGGCTATTGCTAAACTTGGTGGCACCGTTAAGATTGCTCAAGTTCTCAAACAATTACCCTCATCCAGCACAAAAGAGGAAATTATTGCTACTACCTCTTTTTTACTGCAAAAAGACAGTCAGCAAAAAATTTATTTTGCCTTGGGCGAATTAGGACGTGACCATTTAGAACCTCTAGATAGTATTTCTATTAAAGAACAACTTTTAGAGCGAGGTTTTAAGGTGCGTTTTGCGCCGACTAAGCGTCAAGGAGCTGGAGCTGGTTTACTGTTACACAAAAAGTTGCGCGAGATTTTAGTGATTTCTACTCCTGAGAGGATTTTACTTGCCCAAACTGTGGGAGTACAAGATATCGATGAGTGGAGCAGGCGTGATCGTGGCAAACCTTATGCTAATCATAAAAAAGGCATGCTGCCACCAAAATTAGGACGACAAATGCTTAATTTAGCCCAGCTTCCTCAAGCAGCCAGAATTTGGGATCCTTTTTCTGGAACAGGCACAATTTTGCTGGAAGCAATGCTGATGGATAATATAGCGACTATTTATGGTAGTGACCTTGATTCTCAAGCAGTATCTGGTAGTCAGCAAAATTTAACTTGGCTAGTAGAAACTAGTGCTCCCTTACTGCCGCAACCTTTTGCTACTTGGCACTGTTTTTTAAGTAATGCTACCACCACCACTCTCGCCCAATTAGATGGAAAAAAAATTGACGCTATTGTGAGTGAGCCATTTTTAGGTAAACAAACCCCTAAAGAGGGAGATTTGGCTAATATTTTCCGGGGCTTAGAAAAACTTTATTGGGGTTGTTTTAGAAATTGGCGCACCCTACTGGTTGCCGGTGCTAAAGTAGTGTTAGTTTTTCCTCAAGCTCGCGACAGGCGAGGTAGAGAATACCATCTTAATGGTTTGCTTGACAAACTCCAGACTATCGGCTATACTAAATGCTCTCGTGACCTCGAGTACGCACGTCCAAATGCTCTCATTAGACGTGAGATTTGTGTCTTTAGTTTTAAAGGTTAATTTATATGTCAAAAGTAAAAGCTGGTGGTAGTGTTCACCAACATGCTCAGGGAAATCGCAAAAGTAAGTGTTTGGGTTTGAAAAAATCTGGGGGTCAGCGGGTGTTGCCTGGTAATATTATTATCCGTCAAAGAGGTGCTAAATACAAAGCTGGTGGTGGAGTGGGGATGGGTCATGACCATACCATTTTTGCGCTTATTGCCGGTAAGGTTAAATTTTCCCAAAAATTGGGCAATACTTTAGTTAGTGTTGTGGCTGACTAATTTACTCTTGTGATATCTGGTGAGTTGAATTATAATTCCCCATATGCTGCTTAGTGATGACTTAAAGCGCTATCTTGAGGCTTATCAGCGTGATTACGATTATCGTCATCAGGGTATTATTGCCAGTTTTGAGGTAGATGATTTGGCTTTGTCAGTGGGCAAATTCTATGAGCAAATTAGAAAAGTGGTCGATTGGAAAGAAGAAAACGCGCTGCGGCGGGGAGCAATTTCTCGAGCAATTAAAAGAAATCTAGTTGCTAGTGTTTATTCTTTTACTCGTGATGATTTAGAACGCTTGCATCGCATGGCAGAAGGAATGGTGTTGGAGTTAATGCGCTCAGGATATTTTGATAATAATTTTATTAACACGCAAAAAGTAAAAACAGTGGCACAAATTTTGCAAAAATATTTAATTATTTTGCAAGATCTCAATACAGTTAATCGTGATGTTTCTCAAGCTGATTTAAAAAGTAAGATTAAATTACAAACGTGGACCATTGAAGTGGCAGCTTGTGAACTTGAAGAGTGCTTAATGCCCCCTTTTAAAACTACAGCTTTAATTAATTTAATGAGCAGGGTGTTGGAGCGGCGCATTAAAATTATCCCTCAAGAAACTTTGCCCAATCATGAGCGGGAAATATTTTTGCAAATTGGAGTGTGGCGGAGTTTATTTGGCGCTGACGATTATTTATTGTCGTATTTACTACTCAAGCGTACTCAGAGTAATTTTTTTGATTTTTCCCATGAGTTTGGGCGAGCGCAAGTCTGTGCTTATATCAATCAATATCAAGTCATTGAAAATTATCTCAATCACAAGGTAGCGCGTTTGTTTTTGCGCATTTGCAACAAATACGATGCCGCTTATCGTTTAATTGGTCTAATTGCCAATCAAGCAGAAATCACTTCAGTTTCTCAAGGAGAAGATTTTTTTAGCCATGAAACCCAGGTGCAAGAGGCTTATGAAACAATTTATAAACAGCGGATTAAAAACCTTAAGATTAGTTTGTTGAAAGCTGCTTTTTGGACTACGCTTTCTATCCTCATTGCCAATATTGCGAGTGTGCTAATTTTAGAATTGCCAGTAGCTGGTTTGTTGGGTTATGATTTTTCTTGGTGGGCAATTTTTTGGGATATTATGATTCCCAGTATTGCCATGTTTACTTTGGTGATGTTAATTCGCCCACCCCGGAAAGAAAATCAAGCAGTGGTGTGGGAAGAAATTAGCAAGATTTTGTATCAAGACAAACAACAAGATGTTTACGAAATTCGCCTCAATCAAAAAAGTAGTTTAATTTTACAAGGATTTTTTACTGGGACTACTATTTTAGCAGGAGCAGTGGGTTTGCTTGGAATTGGTGCTCTTTTTTATTTAGCTGGATTGCCAATTACCAGTGTTTACTTAAATGTAGTTTACATTACTATGGTGCTGTTTGCTTCACTCAATATTCGCGCTAAAGCCCAGGCACTCACCATTTATGAGCGCACTGGTCTGAGTGATTTTTTGCTGGATATTTTTGCTCTACCTTTAGCACGCATTGGCCAATGGTTTTCTAAAAAATGGAAAGAGTATAATATTTTTTCCATAGTTTTTAGCATTATTATTGATGTGCCCTTTTCTTTACTAATTGCTTTTATTGAAGAGTGGCGTGGTTTTCTTAAAGAAACCAAATCAGAAATTCGCTAAAGACAGCGTGATAATAGTGGTAAGGGATCCATGGGCTCACCATTTTGGCGATACTCTAAATGCAAGTGATTGCCAGTGGAATCGCCGGTACTGCCCACCAAGCCCACAGTTTCGCCAACATTCACCATTTGTCCCTCACTCACGGTAATGCGATTTAGATGAGCATAATAAATTTGGATTTCACCGTTATCAGTAATCAGCCAATTACCATAGCCAGCGGCATCATAATTAGGAATGTGTACTTTACCAGACAGTACTGCTTGTATTCTGGTATTGGCGGGTTGGGGAATATCAACGCCAGTATGCATTTGTGCTCGGGCATTCTTGGGATGAAGTCGGTAACCGAATTGACTAGAAACTTGCCACATGCAAGTGGTGTCGGCAAAAGGATTAGCTAAAACTTGTGCAGTTAAATTAGCTTGACTTAAAGTGTCTAAATAACTTAAACTTTCTCGTGCAGCTGCTGCCACTGCGGCATCACTACTGCTACTTTGTGCTTGGAGATGTTGGGTAAGTGTTTGGGTGCGCAGTTCTACCACCAAAGTATTTTCTTCTTTAATTTCTTTTACATTGATTTGATTTAACTCTTGATGAAGAGCGGCGATTTTGTCTTGAATTAAAGCGAGGGAATATTCAGTTAAAAGATTATCAAAATATATTAAGTAATGACGCAATTGAGAATACACCCCTACTCCTTCGCTATCTTTTTTTTCACCGTTAACTTGTAAAATGACGGTTTTTCCGGCAGCACGATAATCTGCTACTAAAGTAGCAATTTTTTGCATGGTTTGTAAATCTAGTTGTTGTAAGTAGCGGCTCATTGCTTGTTGTTCTCTCACATCAGCTTTAATACTAGTGGCACTAATAAGTAAAAACACCCCCACTAAACAACCGATGAGTAAAAATAATAGTAAAGATAAAGGTAGTAGTAACCACCAAGTTATTTTTAGTTTGCTAGCAAGTAAAATTCTTTTTGCTAAAGCACGAGATTGTCGATAAGTTAATATTAGTAATGATTTGCTGCTGGTTTGAGCAAAGTCTCTACTCATGAGTAACTTCTTCAAGTTTGGTGGTCATCATGGAGTAAAGATTTAATTTAGCAGGAAAATCATCAATTAAAGGAATAATGCTAGAACCGGCAAAAAGCAGTCCTTGCCCGGCTGCAGCATTAGTGACAAAAGAGAGTTGCCGACTGGAGATGTTTAATAGTTTGGCTAATTGTTGGCGATCACTGGCAGCTTGATTAAACATGAGCAAAAAATCAGAATTAGAAAGCATTCTTCTAGCTAAATCAGATAGGAGAAGCGTTTCTACATTTTGTGTAATGCCAGTAGGAATAGCACCCCATTTGCGTGCCCGAGACCACAATTCAAAAAAGTAATTGGCCGAATATTCATTCTGAAACAAGAGTTGAATTTCATCAATATAAATCCAGGTGCGACGTCCTAAATTACGATTTTTGGTAATTCTGTTCCAAATTTGATCAAGGACAATCAACATCCCAAAAGTGCGCAGTTGTTTGCCTAAATCACGAATATCGTAAACAACCAAGCGGCTATTAGCATCCACATTGGTTTGGTGGGCAAAAACGCTCAGCGTTCCTTTGGTATAAAGTTCTAAGGCTAGAGCTACTTGTGCTGCCTCTGCCTCTTTTTGCGCTTTAAGCGTTTGGTAAAAATCTTGTAGAGTTGGTGGTGATTGGGGATTAGTTTTGGCGAAATAAGGTTGGTAAGTGAGTTTGCAAGCTCTATCAATGACAGTTTTTTGGGTGGGAGTTAAGCCTGATTTGCCACCTAAAAGTAGTTCGCAAAGTGAAAGAATAAACTCACTTTTGAGTAAAATTGGATTATCTTCGTCAGCATAATCCATGGTTAAATCCAGAGGATTAATATAGGTACTGGAGCCGGCAGAAACATGAATAATCTCACCAGCAAAGCCGTGAGCTAAATTAGCATATTCTCTCTCTGGGTCAATAATAATCACTTCACTTTCTGGGTCTGATAAAAGCACATTTACCATTTCTCTTTTGGCTGCAAATGATTTGCCCGACCCAGGTGTGCCCAAAATCATCCCATTGGGAGCTTTAAGGCTGCGGCGATTAAACATCACTAAATTGCGTGACAAACAATTTAAGCCATAATACATGCCGCCACTTTGAAATAACTCTTGAGTGGTAAAAGGAATAAAAATTGCAGTAGAGTTGGTAGTGAGAGTGCGCTCCAGAGGGAGAAAATTTTTGCCTAGTGGGAGGGTGGTATTTAGTGCCTGTTGACTTAAATAATCAAGCTTCATTAATTTGCAATTAGCTTTAGAGCGAGTGGTGGCAATAATTTGGGCGACATTTTCTTGCAGTTTATCGGGGCTGGAGGCAAAAGTAAAAATAGTTAACACCACCTTAAACATGCGTTGATTTTTATTTTGTAAATCATCTAGGAGACTTTGCGCTTCTTTAAGAGAATACTTTAATTCATAAGGCAACATTTCTTCGTCATAACCAGCTTTGTGAGCTTTTTTTAGCTCATCAATTTTTTGCTGTTGCATAAAACTAATCTTGCGTTTCACTAAATTAAGGGCGTCTTCCTGTTCCATCCCACTAATGTGAATGCTTACCACTAAATCGAGTGCTAAATCAGACAAATCACTAATAAATTTATCTGTCATTTCTGCGGGTAAATCTTTTAAGGCTAAAATTTGTCCATATAAATCGCCAAATACAAAAGTGTCTTTATGGCTAAAATTAAAACTGCTGGGTACTAAAGCATCTTTGGTAGTTAGGGAATTTTCTAGTAAACTTTGGTAAGAAAAAGTAAATCGCTCTTGTGGTTGGAGCATTTGAGCTAAAAGCTGCATTCTGCCTATGCCAGCTAAACTGGTAATTTGACATCCTAAAGCACGCAGTTGCTCACTTAAATCTGCCTCCACTCTGTTTAAGGCACCAACTGCAGCAGCATAATCATTAGCATTAACACTAAAAGTTAAATATTTCTCTCTCACTAAATTGTTTTGTCCCTCACTGATTTTCTCTTGCAGCATTTGATTGAGTTCTTGACGATACTCATCTAAATTATCATCTGCTAAAGGTAAAAGCATTTGTTGATGAAAATTCTCCTCATCAATTCTTTTGTTGAGGATATTAAATTGCAAGTGTACTTTGGGATCTACATAATTAAGTAATTTGCAATATTGAGCAAAAATTTTTTCTTGTTCATCGCTTTTAGCTGCTTGGTAGTTAATGTCGCTAAAAAGCAGAGTTTTGGAAAACTCATGTTCGCTAAGTTGGCAAATGCCATCTTCAAATAAATACTGATAGCTTAAAACATCTTGTGCGCTGCTTTTTTGCTGAAAGCATTTAGGCCAGTGCCAAAATTTAGCAGTGGCTGGCTTTTTTAATACTTTCTTTGGCGAGGCGGCGGTGTTTTTTAGTCTGCTGGCGGCTAAAGTGATAACCTTGGGCTTCGCTGACAGGTTTTTGGCAGATAAAGACATGAGATTTTTTTCTACTACTTAATAATTGTTTAGATGTAAAACTTAAATTGGTTTGGGGAGTGAAAATTTTTTTCCCCAGTTGATGCTGCCACCAAAAGCTTAAGTACTTTTCTGCATACCAACCATTTTTCTTAAAAAATCCTATGGCCATTAAAGGAATAGATTGGGCGATGACTAAATATTCCACCACACTGCGCTGATAAGTAAAGACATAAATTCCTAACCAGTAAGTAGCTAAAGCTAAAATAACAGCCAAACTAGTGCAAAGTAATTGTCGCAGGGAAAGACCAAAAATAATCTTTTCTTGATATTCACGAATTTCTTTGGGGATTTTAACACTTAAAGACATCTTAGATTGCCTGGCACAAATTGTTGGCAAATTGACGTGCTTGTAAAAGCGCCATCATTAAAATTACTGCCCAACAAATAATAAATAAATATGCTAGGGAGAGTTTGTTGGCGTCCACAATGGGCAAACCACTCGCTCCACCAATACCAACAAAAACATTATTCGCAATTGCTGGCAAAAACATCATGATTAAAAAAATAATACTGCCCTGGAGTGATACAGCAGTAAAACTTTTTAAGAAACTTTTGCCCACGCTAGATAATTCTTCGCTAGGTAAAGTCGCCAAAGGAATAGGTGAGAGAGCATAATAAAGATACAACTCAATCAGGCGCAGGTAAGACACAATATAAGCAATAGCAGTGGCAAAAAGTACCACCAGGTAAATGAGCAAAGCCATCACAATAGAAACTATAATTTGTAAAAAATTCAGCGGAAACACACTGCTTAAATGATTTGCCACTGCGTCAACATCAATAATTTGTGGGGGCGAACTCGCGCTAAAAGAAGTAACAGCAATTTTGCTGGTTAAGTAAGCGGTCAAATTGTAAATTGCTTTCATAATTTCTGGAGTTTTATCAATCACCACCTTAAAAATTACCAAGCGAAACAAAACTTTAATGATTAATTCCGCTCCTAATTGACCACTGCCACCGCCACTTGCCTCAGCGCGAATACTCAGGCGATATATTTCTAAAACAAAAAACAAAGCTAAAATGGTATAGGCAATTGGTTTGGCTACATCAATTAAAATACGCTCAGCAAAGTTAAATAACTCATGCAAATATGTGCCCATTTCGCCACTTAAGTTAGTGGGTCCCAGCAGTAGAAAGGTTAATTGCTGATCTAGCAATTGCAAAACATACTTAAAAGCTGCTACCATTTTTATACACCGGCGGCAATGCTACCAAACAAACTGGTGGCAGAAATAATCAAAGCTCCACCAACTACTTGCCAAATACCCGATTGCAAAGCTGGACCATTTTTGTCTTTTAAGCCGCCAGCTAAAATAATTACTCCCCACACCAACCATAAACCACCGCCAATAGTGGCAAATTTGGTGATCATGGTGACCACATTATTGAAAAGTTCCATTTTAACCTTTCTAATTAATTACTAACTAATAATTACCTTTTTATCTAATTGATTATGAGAGTTGGCTCTTGGTTGATAAATATATTTTGGTACTTGACCACTATCGGCTAAATCAGTATAGCGAGGGTGTTTGCTAGGAGAGTATTTTTTAGAGCGAAAGGGAGGTAGGCCTGAAATCAGCAGCAAACATTCGTCGCGGGGGAGAGTGGCAACTTCACTTTGGTCTAATAGCTGGCGAGAGATAATTTGTTCGCTGCAAGAATAATTACTGGCCGTTCCACTATTATGGCTAATACTTTGATGAGTCACAGTAGTGCGCCCAATCATTTGGGCTAAATCTCTGGTAGTTTTAACTGATTTGCCACCTAAAAAAAGCACGCTATCACAGCAATCTACTATTACTTCACTCTTTTTTCCATAAATAGCTTGCAGTTGGGCTAAAGATTGTACTATTACTGTGGCACTAATGTTGCGGGAGCGAATGGTGCTAATAGTTTTATCAAAATTCGGTAGCACTCCCAAATTAGCAAATTCATCTAATAAAAAACGCACTGGGATTTGCAGCTGACCCCCAGGCAGTTTATCTGCTTGGGTAGTTAAAATATTAAAGGCCTGATAAAAAAGCATGGCAGAGAGAAAGTGATAAGTAGGGTCAGTGTCAGAAAGAACCACAAACAACGCTTGTTTGCTTTGTCCTAATTCATCTAAAGCGAGTTCATCGCTGCTAAGTAATTGCCGTACTGGGGGTAAATCGAATACTGCTAGTCTAGCGGAGAGAGAAATTAAAATTGATTTAGCAGTGGCACCGGCAGCTAATTTGAATTTTTGATATTGACGCACGGGAAAACAGTCTGGGTGTTCTTTGGCTAAATCGGCAAATAACACATCCAATGGACATTGATAATTCTCATTTTGTTCGCTAGCTCCTGAAATAGCGAGTAAATCTAAAAGCGAGCCTAAATGACGATCGTGACTATTGCCAAAATAATAAAGATAACCAATGCAAGCTGACAGCCACAATTGTTCTGCTTTAAGCCAAAAATCATCACCCACCCTACCCTCACCTTTAGTATTAAGTAAAATGACATTGGTGAGTTTAAAAATATCTACTTCATCGCGCAGATATGTCATGGGATTGTAGTGTAGCGAGTTAGCAAAGTTAACGGTGTCAAAAACTTTAATGTGGTAATTGTGTTTGTTTAGCATATAGCCCACATCTCCTAAAATAGTGCCTTTAGGGTCGGTGATGACATAAGAAGAGTGCAGTTGAGCTAAATTTGGTTTTAGATGAGAGTAGGTTTTACCTGAGCCAGAACCACCAATAACTAAAACATTGTGATTGCGTTGGTATTTAAATTTTTTAGCTTGAGCAAAATTAAGTTTCTCGCTGGCAGTTAAAATAATGTTCAAGTCTGGATGACGATTGATAAAGGGAGCAATATCTCGTTGTCCTCCCCAGCGAGCTGAGCCATATTCCATGCCTAAGCGATAATTTTTATGACTGCCAAGATGATAATAGTACCACAACCAGATGGTGATAAATGACAATGCCGCTGACCATAAAGGAAGTGGATGCCAATAAAATGAAAGTGGGTGAGAGATAATGGTGCTCCATAAATAGTCGAGGGCTAAATTCAAGCGTTGCCACCAATTTCCAGATAATTGCAAACATAGCCAAACAAAATGATTAATGATATAAGCACCCAGTAAACTGCTAAACAAAACAATATAATAATAAAAAGGGGCAGAATAATTCATTATTAGTAATAAATTAAAATTGCTATAAAAATTGTTATGCGGTTTTTTAAATAAAATCCCCCGTAAAACAAATATAAGACAAGTAGAATTTTGTTTTCATGTTACTTGACTAAGTATTAAACATCACTCACTATAATTATATATAGTATTGATACTAATATATATAATATGAGATATTATATATAATATAATAATAGTGTCAAGAAAAAATATAGGCTGCTACTGCCAAAACAATTGCTAATTTAGTTAATAGCCAGCGCTGTTATATGGCAAGTTAATTTGGTGAGACAAATTTTCGCTTGACATTGTAGAGCTTGGTGATACAGTGCTAATACTTCTCACATACATGCTTTATTACTCAGAGAGTTTTCTGTGAAGTAATTTTGATTGCGTGTGAGTTGAAGTGTGGCCCCTGCCAAAATTAATGGTGATGTGGTGGTTAAGATAATTAATGATGACTCAAGGTTTTGCGTGTTACCAGTTTACTTTTGGTTGGTTAGAAATTGGCTACCAAGACAACTACATTATTTGCTTAAAGAAGTTAGCCAAACCTTTGTCACTTGATGCTAAAACCACACTAAGTAATTTAGTTTTTGAGCAAGTTAAGCAATATTTAGCTGGTCAAAGACAAAAATTTACTTTTCCTTATCAACTCCAAGGTAGCGCTTTTCAAAAAAAAGTTTGGCGACAACTGCAACAAATTCCCTATGGGCAACACTGTAGTTATAAAGATATTGCGGTAAGAATTGGTCACCCACGCTCTTATCGTGCCGTGGGCAATGCTAATCGCCGCAATCCACTTTTACTGGTGGTGCCTTGCCATCGGGTCATTGGGGCTAATGGTAAATTGTTAGGCTTTGCTGGCGGTCAAGCTATGCAGCAGGCTCTACTTAATTTAGAGAGCAAAGTTAGTGGTAAGTATTCATCATGTGCCAATCAATAGTAGTGGCAGCAAGATTGGGAATGAGTTTTATTTGAAAACTGCGATATGCAAGATCTTGCCACTGAAATAATTTACTTTGAATTTCTTTTTGTAGCATCAGCGTTTTGGCTGTAATTTTAAAAAAATCAATTCAGCTGGAGGTGAA
The DNA here is from genome assembly GCA_963544615.1 of uncultured bacterium. Classification (GTDB taxonomy): domain Bacteria; phylum Patescibacteriota; class Microgenomatia; order UBA1400; family PJMF01; genus CAUUGB01. The sequence goes on from CAUUGB010000016.1 coordinate 18,968, forward strand.
CTATGATGGTGCGGTGTAATTTATCAGCAAAATACATAAATATTTTGGTGATTAGTTTTAAGTTGCGACAATTTTTTAAGGCAGCAGCAAAAAATCCACTCACGTCTATTAGTTTAGTATCAGTTAGATGGGCAAATTCTGGTGGATTATCTAAGGCAAAATGCATTTGGGCATTGCCGTCCCCAGCTTTTTTTACATATTGATTGGCAATTTTGTGGTCAAACCATGCCACGAAGACTTCTGAGTGAATAAAGACATTGCCATGTGTTCCTTTAATACCGAAAGCGTATGGGCTGTCCTTCATCTGACGAATATAGCTCTTGAGC
>CAUUGB010000017.1:0-19193 GCA_963544615.1 uncultured bacterium
AAGGCTTCAAAAAGAACTTGAATTACAAGAGCCACCCCCGGCTACCGACGCTCGGCCCTCATCTCCAGTTAGCAGCAGCTCATTAAGCCCCAAAAAACGCTCCAGCAGACACCAAGCCAACATGCTCGACCGTCTCTCCAGCGGAGCAATTCTCCTCTCAAAAAAGCCTCATCGCTCCACCAAGCAAGTCCCCACTTCCTCAGCTACTGTTGCCTCTGCTACCTCAAGCACTCCCTCACCCACTGTGCCCCTGGCCACTACTGCAGGAGTGGCAGCGAGTGCGGGCATGGCATTAACTGGCGGTTCACCCTCAGCAACAACCACCACTGCCGGAACTACCACCACTCCTACCTCAGCAACTCTAGCTACCACCCCTAGCGCCAGCAGCCTTAGAGCCAAACTTGTTGGGAGTGACTTTTTTACCCCGCACAGCCGCTCCGCTTCAACAGCCTCTTCCATCAGACAGCAAGCTTTAGGCGACCTTGGCAGCAGCCCACATCAGCTGCCTGTTTCCACCAGCAGTTACCAAAGACGCCTTAATTTAGGACAGCGCTTTGGCAGTTTTTACCGCAGCTATGCTCAAAGGTTGGGTAAATACACCTCGCCTACTAGAATGGCTTCACTGTTTTCTGCTAAAGCTGCCTATGGCAGTACCATGCCTGCTAACAACATTGGCGGCAGCAGTGGCGACAACTTTACCGCTGCGGGTAGCGATATCGACCATGCTGCTCCCACCGCCTCTCCCCAACAACCCCCGGGAGTATTCCAGAACCTGACTCGTGCTGGCAAAAATTATCTTAAAGAAAGTGCTCAACAAAAATTAGGTGATTATGCTAACAAAGTTGCTCCCAAACCACTCGCTAACGCCAGCAAAGCGCTTAAAAACAGCCGACTAGGCAAACTGGCTGGCAAAACCAACCGAGCTCTTGACAAACTCAATCGTTTTAACCCTGCCAACCTCAAAAACAGAATACGGAATAAGGCTCTTAAAGAAGTTGCCCGCATTCTCGCTCATTTAGCCAAACTCATTGCCCAACTACTGATAAAACTCGCTGCCCTACTAATTAAACTTGCCTTAATCGCTATTAAAATTATTATTGCTTTACTACCTTACATTCTCATTGGTTTAGCTATTTTTTACATTGGCAAAGCTATCATTAATTTTTTTGCTGCCATTTGGGATTATTTTTTTGGCGATGACGACAACACTAATCATATGGCCAGAGTTAATGGCGAAGAAAGCACTGTTAATCCTGAAGATTGTATTGTGGTGAAAAAAACTCCTCATACTTATCAAATTAAAGACCCTACTCCCGATACTGAAGTGGCTTATAACTTTAGTGTCCGGCCTAATGGCAGTGATAAAACCGAAATTGAAATTGTTGGCTGCAAAGACCAAGTAGAAATTAAATGTAGTGAAAAAGATTCGGCGGGTTGTCAAAACGAAACTCGTGATGATTTTCAAGATACTGTTTGCCGTCACGTGCCCAACGGCCCTCTCAATGGGGAAATAAAATTTAGCGAAAACTATAAACTTCCCAGAGTGGGCAGCTATACTTTAATCAACACTTTTACCGTACAAGCCAAATGTAAAATTAAAGATAAAGATGGTAATGAAAAACAAAAAGAGCAGACTGCCGAGGCTAAAGCGCGCGTGTGTGTGGGAGACAAATGTGGAGATGGGCTTTGTTGGCCATTTGCCGTAAGTACAATTACCTCATGGCCACATGGAAAAAAGCGCTATACTGCTATGGATGTCAGTGGCATTATTCCTATTTATGCTCCATTACCTGGAGAGGGTACTTATAATTTTGCTTGCAATGAGCGTGCTTGTACACAATGTCATAGCGATGATGATATGTACGATGCTAGCCGCGGTATTACTTGCGGTGCTATTCGCAGAGGCAATCCTAATGGCCCATACACTTACACTTGTGGTTCTGGATGTACTATTAAATTTTCACATGAAGGAGTGAGTTATACCATAATGCATGTCGAAAGAGATTGCTTAGCTAAAAATGGCGCCAGCAGATCTATTCCTCAAGGAGAACTAATCTGCCATACTAATACTACTGGAGCTAACACCGGACCTCATTCACACTTTGAAGCCAATAGTGATAATGTTATTAGGGCATTTTTTCCAGAAACCTACACTCAGTATACTAAGGGCATGAGTATCGGCAATACTACCCCTGGAGGTCCCGCAGAAAGATCGTCAAGTTGTTATTGGTAAATATATGAAAAATAACAAAAAAATTTACATCGTAATTATTATTCTTAGCCTCGCCACAATATTATTACTTATCGCTATTTGGCGTGCTCGTCACACCCCTCCAACTCCATCAACTATTATCAGTGAAGACCACTTATCACCTATTGAAGACATTCATACTACCTTCAGCAAAGTACAGTTCAAAGGTCAGGCTAATTTTGATAAACAACAATTACCAATAACTAAAATTTCTGTCAGCAACACTCAATCGGCGTTAAATGCTTCACTTACTCATTACTGCCAAATTAATCAAGGAGAGTTAAACAAATATTTTCATGGCACTATTTGTGATTATACCAATTATGAAAATGGCACTAGACCACAGGTAGTTTTCACCAACTCGCAAACTAACGTGCCTACGGGTATTAATATTAATGATGCTCAAACAGTGGCGAATACTTTTATGCAATCAGTCTATCAAGATAGCACTCCACTATTAATGCTAAACGGAGTGAGTTATTTTGTTGTTGATGAAGATTCTTCTGTAGAACTCGAATATGTCGCTAACGCTTCTCAAGCAACTCATGCGTGGTTGTTCTACTCCTTTGCTCACCATGATATTCCTCTAATACCACATAATGACAATAACTCTTATTTCTCTTTTATTGTTGATACTGCCAATCAACTGCACAAAGCTGAACTCCATAGCAAACTTTATCAAACTCAAGACAGCGAGGAACTATACCCGCTCATAAGTATTAATGATGCTATTGCTAATATTGAAAACGGCAAAGGCTATCTGGCTTCATACTATGCAGCAGGAGACATTGGCAACAGAAATCTTTTATCACAATTTGATCAAGTAATTTTCAATGAAGTTAAACTTGAATATAGAATAAATACTCTTGAAACTCAGGCAATTCCCAGTTATCATTTTATTGGAACCGGTTTTAACAAATTAAACAAACCCATGGGTATTGAAGTTGTCACCCCCGCCATCAACTTCACCATTGCGCCCAGCGCTCAGTAAACACCATCAACCGCTACCTCATTTATTTTTATAGTATAATGATAAGGTGCAAGAACACCTGATTCCACAAGATATCACCAACTACCGTTTTCATCTCATTGGTGAACTTGATTTAATTCAATTTAGCGAAATTCTTTTTGGCATTATTGGTGGTTTTATCATTTTCCAAACCAACTGGCCGGCTTTTATTAAGTGGCCTCTGATTGTAATTGTTGTGAGTGTGGGACTTTTGGCTGCTTTTTTCCCTATTGGCGACAGACCTCTTTCTCATTGGCTGAAAATTTATTTTGCCGGTCTTTTTGCCCCCACCAAATTTTACTGGCGCAAACAAACGGTGGTGCCCGCTTTTTTTGATTTTCAACTCTCCAATAAACATCAGGAATTCTTAGATCAAGTTTCCACCTTTAATGCTGCTCCAGTTAAAAAACGCCGGGCACTGGTTTATTTTGACACTCTAGAGAGTAATAAAGCTCGTGAGGTCGATGAGCTAGAATTATTCTCTCCTAGCAAAATTTCCCAAATTTCTCAAAGCCTCACTCAAGAAACCAGCGTAGCTCCCCAACCGCCCGCCGCTCCTCAAGTGGTTCATCAAAAAGTGTCGATTAAAAAGAACCTCAAAACAGAACAAACAGAAAGGGTGCGCCAAATTATCACTCCTAGCCAAAAAACCTTAGAACAATATTTAAGCAATGCCAGAATTTTCAAACCTAAAGAAGTAACTACCGCTATTTCTGGAGTAGAAAGTTCTCTACGTCCCAATCTTTCTTGGCCAAGCAAAGACAGTGTTACCAGTGCCACTCCCACTACCACTCCTACCCTCACCACGCAAACTCCCCCACCCCCTCCATCTCCAGCCCCAGCTACTCCTCCTCCCGCTCTCCAACTACCCGCCACCAACTCTACCCCGGTTGTCACCGACGCTCACAGTCAAACTACCTCTAGTCAACTTTTACACACCGCCCCCACTTCTCCCCAATCGCCCACCACTGTCACCAACAACGCCCCAAAACAGCAATCTACTATTACTACTCCTGTTGTTACTCCCGCTGCTACCTCCACAGTAATCAGCGCTCCCACTCATGCCACAGCTGACCCCAATCGTCGCGTCACCCTCCCTAGTGCTTTAAATCAAAACGCCCCCCAGAATTTGTCCTCATCTTTAGCTGCTAAAGTAAATTCTGCGCTTAACCGCGGTGAAGCTAATGTTAATATTGGCGGAGTCGCCATGCCAGTACTTAAATCTCGCCCAGCAGCGAATGTTAATTCGTCTACTGTACAAACCAGCGAACTGCCCAAAAACACCCCCCTGTTTGCCACCACCACTCACACCAGTGCCTATAAAGCCACCCAAACCCAAGGCTCATCTGCCTCAATCTTGCCTGGTAATAATTAATCTGTTATACTTTAAGCAATGTCTGAAATCTCCTCATCCACGCAAAAATACACCGATATTTTTAATATCACCAATAATTTGCTAATTCTCAATGATGGTTCTATGTCTAAGGTGGTACAAGTGGGCACCATTAATTTTGGTCTCCTTTCCGAAGAAGAACAAGACGCCGCCATTTATGCCTATGCCGGTATTCTCAATTCACTCAATTTCCCTATTCAAATTGTAATTCGCACTCAAGCTAAAGATGTGTCTGGCTACTTGCAAAGTTTGGTAGAAGCAGAGGCCGCCACCAATAATCCCACTCACCAAGCACAAATTGCTCGCTACCGTGATTTTGTGAAAAACTGGGTTAAAAACAGCAATGTTTTGGATAAAAAATTTTATGTGGTGATTACCACTTCAGCAGTTGATTTGGGCATTGGAGGAGCTAAGTCTTTTTTAGACTCTTCATCTAAAGTTGATTTAGACAAATACGAACTCGCTCCCATTATTGAAAAAGCAGAATCAATCTTAAACCCCATGCGCGATCACTTAATTTCTCAATTTGCCCGCATTGGACTTTTTGCCAATGAGCTGACTACTGGCGAAATTATTAAACTATTTTATCAAAGCTACAACCCTGGTGAGGGTGAAAGCATGGGGGCAGCCGAAAGCCAAGAATTTGCTGCTCCCCTAGTTTCAGCAGGCATTGTAGAAAATAGGCTTGAAAACTAATTATGGCAATTTCTTTTCCTCTTCCTACGGCAAAAAAAGACACTAGTGATTTAGTGGCACAAAAAGAAAAGCAGGTTTACGAAAAAATTAAACAATATGCTCAGGGTTTAGTTACCATTCAAGACATTATTTCCCCCGAAGCCATTGAGCTTGATTTTTCTGAACAAAAAATTAATTCATCTTATACCAGAAGTTTTTTTGTGGCTGGCTACCCCCGCTCTGTTTTAGCCAACTGGTTATCACCTTTAATTAATTTTCCTGCCACCACCAATATTTCTATGTTTATTTATCCGGTTGATAGTGCCGATATTCTCGATAAACTCAAGCGCAAAATTACCGAAATGGAAGCTGAGCTCCAATCTGATTTACGTGCCGGTAAAATTACCAATATTGATACCGAAGTTAAACTAGAAGATGCGGTGGCACTGCGTGAAGAACTTGCTAAAGGCAGCTATAAATTTTTTCAGTTTGGGCTTTATTTTACTTTACACACCCAATCTCTCGAGGAGCTTGACCGTCTAGGAGCGGCGCTTAAATCCACTCTTTCAGCCCAACTGATTGTTGCCAAACAAACTACCATGCAAATGAGTGAGGGCTTCAAAAACACTCTCCCCATGGGAGTGGATCGCTTTAAAATTAATCGTAACATGGATACTACTTCTTTAGCCACCACTTTCCCCTTTACTTCTTCCGAGCTTACTATGGACACAGGCATTATGTATGGAGTTAATGAACACAATGATTCTTTGGTGATTTTTGACCGCTTTAAGATGGAAAATGCTAACATGGTAATTTTTGCTAAATCTGGTGCCGGCAAATCTTATACCGTTAAATTAGAAATCATTCGCCAACTAATGTTTGGAGTCGACGTCATTGTTTTGGACCCAGAGCATGAATACGAAGCTGTCACTCGCAAAATGGAAGGCATGTATCTTAATTTCTCTTTTGATTCTCATGTTAAACTCAATCCCTTTGATCTTTCCAATCTTTATGAAGAAGGTGAAAACGAGCTGGGGCAAAAAATTCTCTCTCTGCACGGCTTAATGCGCTTAATGCTTGGCGAGATGACTGCCGAACAGGAGTCACTACTTGATAAAGCAATTGTGGCTGCTTATCGCGCTAAAGGTATTACCCCTGACCCAGGTACACAAACCAATGAACCACCTTTAATGGAAGATCTCTACAAAGCTTTAATCGGGATGGAAATCCCTCCAGCGCTTGATTTATCTGCTAGGTTGGAAAAATTTATCACCGGCTCTTTCCGGGGACTTTTTGACCAAAAATCAAACATTGACCTTAACAACCCTCTAGTGGTTTTTTCGGTTAAAGAAATTGAAGAAGAAATGCGCCCCATTGCCATGTATATTATTTTAGACTTTATTTGGACTAGAGTAAAAAGAAGTTTCAAAAAACGCATTTTAGTAGTTGATGAAGCGTGGTACTTTATGAAAAATCACGATTCAGCAAGCTTTCTTTATTCTATGGCCAAGAGAGCGCGCAAATATTGGCTAGGAGTCAGCACTATTTCTCAAGACGTGGAAGACTTTTTAACCAATGATTACGGTAAAGCCATTGTGTCTAACTCTTCCATTCAATTTTTAATGAAACAATCAAGCATTTCTATCCCTATGCTGGTAGAAACTTTCCATCTGTCTCAGGGAGAGCGACAATTGCTGTTAGCGGTAGATGTGGGCGAGGGAATATTTTTTGCCAGCCAAAATCACGTAGCTTTACGCATTGTGGCTTCCCCAGAAGAGCATGCGGTGATTACCACTAAACCAGAAGAGCTACTCAAACTCAAGCAACAACAACAGCAGCAACAATTAAGTGGCGATCAAAGCGAGGTTGCCCTCGATCCCACTATTGGCGACAATCAAGGTCCTAATCTTGATGAACTTTATGGCTTAATTAATAATCTTGAATATCAAGACAATCAAAAAGATGAAGTTCAAGCCCCCAGTGATCCCTATTCTATTAGCAGTTACCGACCACCCCAATAAAAAACCTCTTGACAATTGTGGAAAACTATGTGTATAAATAACATCCAATGCAAAAGGATGACTCTCTTGGTCTCGACCAACAAGGTCTTAAACAACTCTGGCTGGAGACTTGTGAAAACTTAAAAACTAGCGTTTCTCCCCTTGCTCTAGAAGCTTGGGGAAAAACCAGTCAACTTCAAGAAATTAGCGATTTTGAAGGCAGTAAGTGGCTATGCGTGATTAATTGCCCCTCAGCTTTTAATGCTTTACAATTTGAAAAAAACATCAGCAATCAAGCTAAACAAGCGCTCACTAGCAAACTAGGTCGTCCTATTGAATTTAAGTTTAATTTTTCTCTCAGCAGCCACTCTCCCCTAGATGCTAGCAATGCTACTGCTAATCAAACTTCACCTTCTATAAGCTCACCACCTCTCCCCTTAACAACCTCTCCCCCCACTGCCAACACTTCCCCCGCTCGTTTAACTCGCAAAAAAAACCCTGCCCCTCAATTAGATAATCTTTTTAGCGACAACACTATTAAACAAACCATTGTTTCCCGCAGTCTAGTGATGGCAAAAAACATTGGCTTGCGTAGTGATTTTACTTTCAAAACTTTTGCTGTTTCTGATTCTAATGAAATGCCTCATATGGCAGCACTTTCTGTAGCCAAAAACCCTGGTATTAATTACAATCCTTTATTTCTTTATGGCAATGTTGGGGTAGGCAAAACTCATCTCATGCAGGCGATTGGTAATTACCTTATCAGTCACGCTCCAGAAACCAAAATTGTTTATTGCACTGGAGAAGATTTTACCAATGCCATTATTCAAGCAATCTACAAAAAACAAACCCAAGAATTTAGAGAAAAATATCGTGGTTGTGACGTGCTATTAATTGATGATATTCAATTTATTGCTGGTAAAGACGCGGTGCAAGCGGAATTTTTTCATACCTTTAATGCTTTAGTTAAAGCTAACAAACAAATTGTGCTTACTTCAGACCGACCCCCAAGTGAAATTTCTCTCCTAGAAGATCGGATTCGCTCTCGTTTTGAAGCTGGTCTAAATGTAGATATTCAGCAGCCTTCTTTTGAGTTGCGCTCTGCTATTTTACTCAATAAGGCTTTAACTGCTAATCTTTCCCTACCTCTAGAATTAGCACAAACCATTGCTTCTCGGATTGATTCTGCTAGAAAGCTAGAGGGTATTATTAGTCGTCTTAAAAGTGAAGTAGAACTTAAAGGTAGAGCCTTAGATCAAAATCTCATCAACGATATTTTAGGACAGCAACAACAAAGAGAGTATGCCCTGCGTCCCATTAGTCCTAAAGAAATCATTAACTCCGTTGCTAACTACTATCATCTTAAACCTAAAATTATCACTGGTAGTCGACGACAAAAAGAAATTATCAAAGCTCGCCATTTGGCGATGTTTTTACTCAAAGCCATGCTTAATTTAAGCTATAGTGAAATTGGTCAATTGTTTTCTAATCGTGATCACACTAGTGTGCTTCACGGAGTTAATAAAATTTGCCAAGCAGAAAAAAAAGACCCTCAAATACAAACAGAAATTTTAGCTTTGAAAAATTCCCTTCTTCACCAGGTATAAGTTTTCCCCAAAAATGGGTATAAAAAGGTGAAAAACTTATAGTAAATCCCCTGTAAAACTGTGGAAAAGTTTTTCTTTTTGGGTAAAACTATCAACCACTTTTAACTTCTTCCCCAACAAATTTGCCTTTTTCCAGTGGTAAATTAATTAACTTTTCCCCTAAAAAATATTTTATTTAAACAAAATAACGCTGATTTATCAATTAAAATTTAATTAATTTCCAAAAGAGTTACGTTTTCCCCCAAAGTTTTTCTTCTCTATTATTGACTACTAAATTTATATATAGAGATTTTTATTTCTTTATTAAAGTGAATGTTATAATCAAAATATGCAAATTGTAGTTAAACAAAAACAATTTTTTCAAGCTTTAAAAGCTGTAAGTAAAACCATTAACCGCAAACCTCATTTGCCTGTTTTAGCCGGAGTACAACTTAAATTTAGTCAGCAAACTTTAGAATTAACCACCACAGATTTAACTGCGGGAATTAAAGTTACTCTTGAAGCCAATGTGAGAAATACTGGTAAAGTGGTAGTGGTGGGTAAAACAATTTTAAGCGCCGTGAGTTTTTTTGAGGAAGAATTAACAGAAATGGTAGTTGCAGAAAAAAAGCTTCAACTCCAAAACGGTCGTGATAAAGTTAATATTCCTCTTTTAAGTGATGATTATCCTGATTTTTTTGTTCCTCAAGAAAATATTAAGTTTTACTTAACTAAACTTTCTTTTTGGCAAAAATTAGCTAAAAATGTTGCCTTTGCTGCTAGTAGCGATCAAGTTCGCCCAGTATTAACCGCTGTGCTCTTGCGGCTGAGAAAAGAAAAAAGCCAATTAGTTTGTACTGATGGTTTTCGCTTAATGTCTTGGGAATTGCCTCAAGCTCTAAACTTTGCGTTTGAGAATGATTTGCTTTTAAGTACTAAGGCTCTTTTAGATGTGGTAGCATTAGCTGGTGAGCAAGGTGAGACTGAATTGGAGTTTGCTTGTGATAGTGAAGGTGAGCAATTTTTCTTCCGTGGCCGTGAGTTTTGTTATTTTAGTAAACTTATTAGTGGTAATTATCCTCCCTTTGAAAAAATAATTCCCTTAGAGTTTGCTCATCAAGCTACCCTAGATGGTGAATTATTCTTAAAAAATCTCACTAAAGCAGGAGTTTTTTCTAAAACAGAGAGTAATACTGTTAATCTTTCTTTCTCTAGTGATAAAGTGTTATTTAGTTCGCAAAACTCTAGTGATGGCAGCTTTTTGGGTGAGCAAGAATTAATTAGCTTTACGGGTGAGCCTATTGATATTTCTTTTAATATTCGCTATTTGCAAGATTTTATTAATTCTATGGCTGGAGAAGTGCTATGGTTTGGTTGTAATGATGCAGTTATGCCGGCAGCTTTTCGTGATTTAGCAGATAATTCACTTCAATATATTGTCATGCCTTTTAAGCCCAAAAATAATTACTAGCTACTCGATGTGTTATAATAGCTGCTTATGAAAAGAACCTGGCAACCAAAAAAGAAAAAACGTTTAAGAAAACATGGGTTTTTACGCCGCATGCAAACTGCTAAAGGCAGATTGGTACTTAAAAGACGGCGCCAAAAAGGACGACTTAAATTAACTGTGATTAAAAAAGGTGTCTAAATTAATTGCCTGTGCCATTGTCGGCATTTACAATTTTCTCACTCCTTTAAGAAAAGGATTGCTATTAACTTTTTTTGGCTTTGCTAGTAAGTGCAAACATCAGCCTACTTGTAGCCAGTATTTTTTATTGCAAGTGCAACAGTATGGTTGGCGCGGTTTTTTTAGTGGTCTTAAAAGACTACTGTCATGTTACTAAATTAACTTTATAGAAATGGTATAATCCCTGTTATGGATTTTTTTTCTAATTTAGTGCTTCAAGCTTTATTACAGCTGTATGCTTTAGTGGGTAATTTGGGTGTCGCAATTATTCTTTTTACTTTAATTTTTCGTTTAGTCACTTATTTTTTTACGAGAAAATCACTGCGTTCTATGGAAAAAATGCGCTCTATTCAGGGTGAACTGCGTGCCATTCAGCAAAAATACAAAGGCGATCCTCTAGCAATGCAGCGTGAGCAAACCAAACTCTATCAGAAACACAATATTAATCCTTTAGCTGGTTGTCTGCCGCAATTACTGCAAATTTTTATGTTATTTGTGTTTTATCAAGCAATTCTCAAGCTTTTAAAAATAGAAAACTTAACTGGAGTTAATTTTTTGTGGTTAAACTTAACCCAAATTGACCAGTATCATTTAATTCCTATTTTAGCGGTTTTAACTCAATTATTTTTATCTTTAATGGTGGCACCAGCGGTCAAGGCTGCCGATAAATCATGTGAACTTCAGGGACTTAAAGGTAAAAAGTTACAAGAGGCAAAAAAAGATCAAGATGATACTTTAGCTATGGCAGCTAGTATGCAAAAACAAATGATTTTTATGATGCCTTTTTTATCTGGTTTTATTGCTTGGAACCTCCCTTCAGGAATTGGTTTATATTGGATAATTAGTACTCTTTTTAGCATTGCTCAACAGCATCATTTAAGTGGTTGGGGAGGTGTTAAAGTTCACTACACAAATTTAGTTGCTAAATTTAAGCGGTAAAGGAAAATATGAAAGTCCAAGAATATTTGCGTGACTTACTTGATTTATTATTACTAGAGAATTATGAAATTGAACTTCAAGAAGATGAAAGTAGTGTGCAACTACTGGTTAATGTTTCTGAGGAAGACTCAGGGATTTTAATTGGCAGACATGGGGAAACGCTCACGGCTATTCAAAAGTTAATCAGAAGCGTTTTTGCCAAAGATTATGCTAATAAACGCTTAACTGTTAATATTAACGATTATCGGCTCAAAAGAGAAGAAAAAATTCGCTCTTTGCTGGAGAGAGGGGTGGCGGCGATTAAAGCAACTGGTCAAAAATATTATCTCTATCGTCTTACTGGAGCAGAAAGATTTTTTATTCATAATTTAATTGCTAGCGATAATCAATATCAGGGATACAAGAGTTATTCTATTGATGATGAAAACGGCTCCAGGGTGCTGGTAATTGAGCCGCAACTTTAGCAATGAGCGCTTATCAAATTTACACTGATGGTGGTTCTCGGGGTAATCCTGGTTCAGCTGCTTGTGGTTTTGTGGTGATTAAAGATGGCAAACAGTATTACCAACAAGGCAAATATTTAGGTCAGAAAACCAATAATGAAGCTGAATATCAAGGTCTTATTGAGAGTTTGCTTTGGCTGCAAAAACAGCCCCCAGACAACTTAAGAGTTGATTGGTTGCTAGATTCTAAGCTAGTGGTAGAGCAAGTGTTGGGCAACTGGAAAATTAAAGAACCCCGCTTAAAGCTGCTGCGTCAACAAGTTGTTGATTTACTCCAGCAACTTTTTCCTCATCATAACTATTCTCTCACTCACGTACCCAGAGCACAAAATGCTTTAGCAGATACTTTAGTCAATCAAGTCCTTAACGAACATTCTTTTTGACTCCCCCGGTTTGTTTCTGATAAAATTGCCACTGTGACGTCGCCGCAGTTAATTACTCAATTTAGCAAAATTTTGCCCAAAGTGCTTGTGATTGGTGATGGGAGTGATTTAAGTTTAAGAGTGGCTAACTGTTTTAGAGAAAAAAATTTTAAGGTAGTTTATTACAGTAGCGACAAGCTTTTTTGCGATCAAGCCTTAAAAGAAAAATTTGCTAAAAGCACCTATTATAAAATCATTTACTTTTTTAATTTAGTTGGCAATAAGCACTCTCTTTCCCAAGCTAAAAGAATTCTTGCTCACAGACACGAACCCATTCTTATTCTCACTCGTTTTGATACCCCAGTGGAACAAGATTTGCCTCGGACTCATCAGTGGTTTACTGATACTATAACTCAATATCAAAATATTAGCGATTTAGCCGAAAAATTTCCTAAATCGAGTATTTTAATTGCTCATGATGTTATTCTCAATGATTTTGCTTGGCATCCCGCACAAAGCTTTTTTTTCTCGCGCCGAGACGAAGGGCAAATTCTCTCTCCCGGGTTTGGTTTTTCTTTTGTTAGTCAAGATAATTTTATTAACTACATTCAACCACTGCTTTTTTCCCCTTTTGATGGCGAAAAAATGATGTTGGTGACTAATAAAATTGCCGCTAAAAGTATTTTTGCTGCTTTAAGTGAAGTAACTTTGCCTAAATATCAAATCATCACCACCAAACTTAACTTAGCTGAATTTGAATTTCCTTTTCCCCTAGTGATTTATTCTGGTTTGTCAGACTTAAATTTTGTTCGCTACGATCATCGTTTTTTTACTCTTCTCCATCCTCCCCAGCCCAATGCTAAAAAGGCAATAGCAAAAATCCCTGTTAATCGCAGTGGCAATTTGCCAGCCTTAAAAAAATTAATTGCTCTCTCTATGCCTCCATCGTCTTATAGTCATAAAAAAATTCTTTCTCAAGCTAAAGCAATTTTAACTCGTCGAGAGGAAGGTTTTTTGCGCCGCTATGCTAGTGCTGAGGCAGTGCAGGGACGCATTCCCATCAACTTAAAACACTTTGATTTTTTACCTATTACTAAAGCTTTTCAGGCTAAAAAAGCCTTAGAAATTAATTTTACTCCTCCCAGTTTTAAGCAATTGCGTATTCCTCCAGTGGTTATTCCGGTGCAAGCACCACAATCACTTAATGTTGGTAAAGAAATTATTAATTTGCCAGTGGTTACTCAAGCTTCAACTGCTAGTGTTGTAGTAAAAAAAGCTCCTGCAACTAAAAATTTACTCAAACGCAAAAAACTTTATCGTGCTTGGCGGCGTAAAAAGTATTTAGCTTTTTTACCCAAAATTGTCCTTTTAGGGCTAATTCCCTTATTGCTGGTTGGTGGAGGGGTGAGGTGGTATTTTTATTGGCGCTCTCATCAAACTCAATATGCTTTACAAAACTTTTTTGCTACTTGTAGCAGTGGTAATAATTGTTTACAAGCGGGGGTAACTGCTTTTTCTCATGTTGAGGAGCTCCCCCCCACTGCTTTAAAAGATTTTTTACTCAGCGTTCAGCAATACGCTTTGGCTCAACAGGCTTTAGATAAACAAGTTGCCGCTGTCGGTAGTTATTTATGGCAAAACAATCAATTAAGTGGCAGCGAGTGTTTGTCAGCTTTATCTGCTGCTTTTAGTCAAGCTCAACAGGCTTATATAAAACTGCAAGGTCAGTGGGAGGATAAACAAGCAGAGTTGATTACTTTAACTACCAAAATTACTGAGTTGGAGAGAAATAATTTTGCTAAATATTTGCTATCGGCAAATAAAAACTTAACTTTATTGGAAAAAAATTTGCCTTTACTGACAAATTTATTGGAGCGAGAAGCTGTTTCTACTGCGGCAATTCTTTTTGATAGCTATGCCTTGCGTCAGGGTGGAGGGACAATTTATGGCTATGCTTTAAAGAAAATTGCTCCTGGAGTCAAGGAGCTTAAAGTTTATGATGTTGCCAGGGTTGCTTCTGACTCAGCAATTAAAATTAATCTGTCCGAAAAACTTGCTAAGCAAGATGTGATAAGTAATTCAGATGCAAGCGGTTTAGCTAATTTAGCTTTTGAGCGCAGTTTTGCTGACACCGCTGCTTTATCTGGGCAAGTTTTAACTTCTGCTTTAGGAGCAAAAATTGATTTGTTTTTAGGTGTAAGTTTTACCGCTAGTAGCCGGTTGACTACAGTTTTGTCAGGTGAGGCCACCAAAGAAACTCTACAAAAATTACAGCAACAAGCTGCTTATTCCCGTGGCCGTGAAGTTGGGCTTATTTCTCACTTAAATGCCGCAAATACCGCTCTTGCCACTGCCAACCAAGAAACCACCCTCAGTAAATATTTTTATGAGTTTTTAAGCCTCCTTAGTGAGGGAGAAATTTTGCTCTATTCCAGTGATGATGAACTGGCTAAGCAAATTAGCTCACTGCATTACGGAGCTGACCCCGATGACATTAATTGTCCTACTAGTTTTGGGACTAAAACTTGCTTTTTAGATGTTGTCTCCCAGCACGATAATTATTTGCAGGCTAATAGCCTGTTAACTCAAACTGTTAGTCACACTGTGGAATTAACCCCAGCTGCCACTACTCATGTGCGCAAAATTGTTTTTGATAATACCAAAAGTCAGCAAGCAGCTCTTGATTATTTAAGCTTTTCTCTCCCCCACACTGCCAGAGTTGAAGCTTTAGTTGTGGACGAAGTGAGAGAAAAACTCGATCAAAATCAGGGAGTGATGTTAACTATTCCTGCTGGAGAAAGTAGTGTGGTGAGTCTTACCTTTACCATTCAAAGAGATATTAGCGAAAATGATTTAACCTATAGTTTTTATCAGCAACATCAGTTTGGTTTAAGTGGGCAAAAGATTCAAGTTATTATTAACAATCGTTTGCCATATGCACAAAAAATCATTGCTCCATCGGCAATAAATGAACAAAAGAGTATTATTTTCAATCCCCAAATTGATAAAAGTTTTCAAGGAGCAGTGGTTTTTTAATTTGAGGGCAAAAGTGGTTTTTACTCCTGTGATATAATAGCAGTCTATGTTGAAACATTCACTTGAGGTAAAAAAACGCGATCTTAAAGTTAAAAACAAGGTTTATCGTCGCGAAGGATTGGTGGTTGCCAATCTTTATGGTAAAGGCGACAGTCAGGCTTTGCTCATTGAGCAAAAAGCTTTAAGCAAGCTGCTACCACAAATTAGCGAATCTACAGTAATATATTTACATCTTGAAGGAGGGGAAGCAGATATTCCTGCCATGGTTTATGAAGTACAAAAGAATGTTTTAACTGGAGAAGTACAGCATTTGTCACTGCGCCGGGTGAATCTTAAACAAAAGGTTACCGCTGCCATTCCCATTGAAGTTACCGGTGTTTTTGGAGTTCCAGAGGCGGTTTATCTTTTAGTTAAAGACGAAGTAGAAGCTCAGGCTTTGCCTACCGATTTACCGGAAAAATTTGTGGTTGATTTAAGCCAGTTAACTGCTATTGGTCAACAAATTACTTTTGCTGATTTAACTTATGATCGCCGCAAAATTAAATTACTTTTGGAAAGCGATCAAGAGCCCATTGTGGTGGTCGACGCCACCAAAGCCGAAGTAGAGGAAGAAGTAGCCGTTCCTGAGACTGAAGCTGCCCCTGCTTCCGCTCCTACTGCTGACAGTCAGGACGCAGCGGCAGAAAAAAAGGCAGAGAAATAATTTTTTAATTAATTTTGTTTTAAGTAGGGACTATTGGGGTCAAGATTTCTTGCTTTCTCCAACCAGAATAAATATTTTTCCCAATTGCCCAGATAATAATGGGCTAGAGCACGGTTGAGAGCTTGAGTTTGCGAGGTGTAGGCGAGCAGCTGAGGTTTGGTAAAATTTTCTTGGCGTAGTAATTGGTTAATTTCTTGCTCGTTTAATTTAATTTTGCTGCTGGTGGTGGCCAGATTGATTTCTTTAGGCGGATTAAGAATTTGCTCATTGGCAAAACTTAATTTTTTTTCTGCCACTAGTTTTTGTTGGAGCTGTTT
Organism: uncultured bacterium; assembly: GCA_963544615.1. GTDB lineage: Bacteria > Patescibacteriota > Microgenomatia > UBA1400 > PJMF01 > CAUUGB01. Next base: position 16,462 of record CAUUGB010000017.1, read on the forward strand.
GTTTGTTTGGGCTTGATAAGCTAACTCGGCTCCATGAAGTAAAACTAGCACTATGAGCGCCGCAGTCACTGCCCAACTATAAACCCAATAAGAAAAATCTTTTTTTTGACTATTGTGGTCACCAGCAAATAGGGTGACTATAGTTTCACTCAGTCTAGCGGCGGCAAACACAATTAAATCAACTCCGGGCAATAAAAGTAAAATTAGTAAATAAAAAGGCCAAAGCGGGTAGAGCCACCAATTGGTTTTAGATGGTGGTGGTAAGGGATTTTGGCCAGACACTAGTGGCGAGGAGTTTTTCATTTCCCACTATTGTACCAAGTTCTTGCCAAATCTTTTCAGTCACAAAAGGGACAAAAGGGTGAAGTAGTTGCAACATCACTCTTAGTCCCAGGGTCACCAGCTTTTTTGAAAGCTGTGAATTTTTAGCCCATTCAATTGCTTGATCACAATAAAAATGCCAAAATTCATCGTAGAGCACATCAGCAGCAGTACCAATTTTATACTGGTCTAAAAGGGAGCTAATTTGGGTAATTAAGTGATTAATTTTTAGTTGAAATTCTTGGTCTTTGGGTAGGGGAGAGTTGTTGGTGACACTCTCTTGGTGTAAAAGTTTAACAAAGCGAGCCGCATTCCAAATTTTATTAGTTAAATTTCTGGCTGCCTTAAAATCTCCCTCGCCAATAGATTTGTCCATTCCCGGTGTAGAGCGAACCACTAGGGCAAAACGCAGAGCGTCGGCACCATATTTGGCGACCACGTCTAGGGGGTTAATCACATTGCCTTTAGACTTACTCATTTTTTGACCTTTTTGGTCGCGTACCAACCCATGCAAATAAACACGCTTAAAAGGCAGTTTGCCAGTGACAAAGTTACCAATCAGCAACATGCGCATTACCCAAAAGGGGAGAATATCGTAACCGGTTTCTAGCACGGCAGCAGGATAATAGCGCTTAAAATCTCCGGGACGATTATTCATTAAGGTAGAAAACGGCCATTGACTGGAAGAAAACCAAGTATCAAAAGTGTCGGTTTCTTGAATTAACTCTTGGCTGTTTTGCTCATCTAATTTGAGGATGTACTTTGCTTTTGCTGGAGCAATCAGTGATTGTAGTCCTTGCTTAATTTCATCCAGAGAATATTTGGGCAATAATTTGCCTAAAGTGCCGCTCACCACGTATTTGCCGTTATCTAGGGCTTTAATAGTAATACCGTCTCCGGAGTGTTTGTGGTTGGTTAAAAAACTGACTGCAATTTTAGGATTACTTTGGGCGTGATACCAAATTGGCAGTCTAATACCCCACACAATTTGTCGCGAAATATTCCAATCGCGCAAATTAGTTAGCCAGTGATGTAAAATTTTGTCGTGGCCAGCACCATAAATAGTTAGCTCACCAGCAGCAATTTTTTTGAGTACTTTTTGTGCTAGGGGTGTGGTTTTAATAAAAAACTGTGCTCGTGGTAGCGGTTCTAGGGGGCTTTGACAACGGTAACAAGCAGAAATTTGCGTTTGATATTGAGGGTCAATTTTGGCCACTAGTCCTTTAGCTTGTAAGTTGGCTACTACTTCTTGGCGGGCAGCTGCTACTTTAAGACCTTGATATTTGCCCGCAGCCTTAGTAAGTTTGCCAGCAAAGTCAATGACTTGAACTGGAGTGGGTAGGTTGCGGCGATGTCTTTGCCAAAATTCATAATCATGATGATCGTGATAGGGAGTAATTTTTACCACTCCAGTGCCAAATTCGGGGTCGACAAAATTATCGGCAATTACTTTAAGTTTGCTTTTGCCTAGCACGTCTTCAATAGTAATTTCTTGATTATGATAGCGTTGATAGCGTTTATCTTGAGGATGAACCGCTAGAGCAATGTCGCCAAATTTTGTTTCTGGTCTAGTGGTAGCCACTACTAAAGGACCATAGTTAAGGTAATAAAGGGGGGTGGTTTTAGTTAGGTGCTTGACTTCCAGGTCAGAAAAAGCTGTCCCACATTTAGGACAATAATTAATTAGGCGTAAATCACGATACACCAAGTTTTTTTCGGCAAGTTTGGCGAATGTTTGTTTAACTGTGGCTACCATGTCGGGGGAGAGCATGTACTTAAAACGTGACCAATCAAGTGAAAAGCCTAGTTTTTTGAGTTGATTTTTGGCAATGTCGGCATTTTCTTGCACATAGTCCCAAATCATTTGATATAGGGTTTCTCGGTCAAATTGGAACCGTGACAAGCCTTTTTTTTGCAATTTTTTTTCAAACACAAATTGAGTTTCAATGCCGGCGTGATCAACTCCGGGAAGCCAGAGAGTATCCTCTAATAACATTCTATGGTACCTAATGAGAATATCCTCAATAGTGTACATAGCGTGACCAACATGCAAAGGGTCATTGGCATTTGGTGGAGGTAAGGGGATAAAATAACTCCCGCATTTTTTGCGACTATTAACAGCTGTACCTGTAATAAAAATACTATGCCACACTCTGCTTATCTCATCTTCGCAGCGCTGGTGGTTATACTTGCTCTCCATGGGCACATTATACCGCATTTACTGGAGACTATTTAAGTGGTTGCTAGTTTATTTCTTTTTTCTATCATGTTTTATTTTGTTTGTCAAATTTAATCTTTATCTGGAAAATGATGGTGCTTGTTATCAGCTGTATTGGCGATGGGGTTAATTTTAGTCCGTATTGTGACAGATACATATTGAACACTTTATCCACTCATAAAATCCTCTAGTT
>CAUUGB010000018.1:0-18326 GCA_963544615.1 uncultured bacterium
GGGAGTGGTTTTTACGGCTGCTTATTATTTAGCGCTCTTATCAAAGTCGCCTGTAATTTTGCCCCAGTCAACTTTATCTCCCAGTCCTACCCCAGTGGTCGCAACTGTCTTGCCTGACAAAAATCAGCCCACAGTGACTCATGAAAGCAGTGCTTCACCAAGTATTTTAACTACCGGTGACGTGATGCTGGGGCGCAGTGTCAATTATTTGGGCAATAAATATCAGGATTATGGTTGGTCATTGGCAAAAGTTTCTCCTTTTTTACAACAATTTTCTTATGTGGTGGCTAATTTGGAAAATCCAATTATTAAAGATTGTCCCCTAACTAATGAGGGCATGATTTTTTGTGCCAGTGAGCCAGCGGCCACCGCTTTGAAAAAAGCTCATTTTAATTTACTCACTTTAGCTAATAATCACATTAACAATTATGGCGAAAGTGGTCTGGCGCAAACCAAACAATTATTGCGCCAAAACGGCTTGGATTTTGTTGCTGAGGGGGAATTACTCAGCAAAAATTTTGCCTCTCATAAGTTTGGTTTTTTGGCTTTTGATGATGTAGTCACCTCTTTAGATGAGGAGGAATTTTTTGCTCAAGTTGCGGTGGCCGCTGCTCAGGTAGATGTCTTATTTGTGAGTTTGCATTTTGGCATTGAATATCAATATCAGCCGACAGCGCGGCAAAAGAAATTAGCTCAGGGTGCTATTGCTGCTGGCGCAGATGTGATTTTGGGTAATCACTCTCATTGGTTTGGACCTTTAGAGTTTTATCAGCACGGGGTAATTGTTTATTCTCACGGTAATTTTGTTTTTGACCAAATGTGGTCGGAGCAAACCAAGCAAGGCTTAGCAATTGCCTGGTATTTTAATCAGGAAGCGAAATTAACCCAAATTAAAGTTTACCCCATTTATATTAGCAATTACGGTTTAGCTAATTTAGCCACTGATGAGGCGGTGGGTGAGCAAATCTTAAACAAATTCATTCAAGTTTCCGCTTTGGGTGCGAGCGTGAGTGCAGGGGTAGTTACTCTTGATTTGTAGGATGTGGTTAGCCTGCTTTTTGCTTGGCGATTACCCTGCCTCACGAAGTTTGCTTAAATTTTTTTAAAAGCTATAATTAGGTTATGACTCATTCTTCTCCCCGCAGATTATCAAGTTTGCCGCAAAACTTGTTTTTGTTGTTAGGCCTTTTTGTTTTGTCCGCAGTGCTAGTGGTGGGCGGGATTATTTTTGGTTTTCCTGCTTTTTTAACTGCTCAGTTTGGCAAGTTTGCCCAACAAAATCGGTCTAGTGAGTTTGGGGAGCAAGAATTTACTTTTGCTAATGCCGCTGCCATGGAAGCGGCCAGCAGACAAGAATTTAGCAATCAAGATAAATATTTAATTAATCGTCATGGTTTTTTAATTCGGGAAAGCAAGCAGCTGTACTTTAGCGAAAATCCCCATGATTTTGCTAATCGTCATGATGATTGGACTGATTTATATACGTTTTTTGGTGGTAGCGGGCGTATTTGTGAGCGCACTCAAGGAGATAGTGTGTACATTACTGCTGACGCTAATTTGCATTTTTATCATCGTCTTTTTGAGATGGAAATGGAGTACTTAGAATACTCGCAGTTTTTGCCTCAATTGCTTGCCTTTAATCAAAAATTAATGGCAGCTGTAAATGAGCAAGCAAGCTTGGCGACTGATGAAAATGCTCAAGCTAGTTGGCAGCGCTTGCAAGTTTTTTTAGCTATTCCTGAGGCAATAATGCAAGCGGTAGATTTTTCTACCCAAGAATACAGTTACACTCCAGTAGGTTTTTATCAGTCTTTAGATCGCCAATTGGTGCGCCAAAAACTGCGGGCATTAACTGCTAATTGGAGCAAATCTTTACAGCAATTAGCTAGCAGTGAGCTGGAAAAAGTTTTGGCTGCCGATGAAGTTGGCAACTCAATAGTAACTTTGCAACAGCATGATTACACTCAATATCAACCTCGTGGTCACTATAATCAAAATTCCCTAGGTCAAGCATATTTTATGGCCATGATGTGGCTGGGGCGCAATAATTTTGTGCTTAATAGCTCTGACTCTCAAGTGAATACGGCTAAAACTTATGACGCCCTTAATTTGCTGCAAGTTATTCGTCGCAGTGCGCAACTGTCAGCTTGGGAGGCATTGGTGAAGCCAATTAATTATTTAGTGGGTAATGCTGATGATTTATCAGTTGCCGACTATTTGCCTTTAGTGCCAGCCACTTTTAACTTTTCTCAGGTAGAGGCTATTCGCACTCGTCTACTGGCTTTGCCCAAACCAAAAATTATGTCAGCAGTGATTGCTAGTGACGATGTTCCCAGTACTAGTAAAGAGCAGTTGCAAGAGAGCACCCAAGCATTTGCCCTTTTTTCTCAGCGTTTTACCCCCGATGCTTATATTTTTACTTCTTTAACTCAGGGACAAGAATTACCCGATGAAGCCACTGGTGAGCGCTTGCCCTCTACTCCTACAGCTTTAATGGTGCCAGCAGCTTTAGGTGATGGATTTGCCCAGAAGCAGCTTAATGTTTGGCTCAAGGAGCAGGCTGAAAATGCCGATATGGTGGTGTCAGATAAAATGCAAGCTTTAAGGGATGAATTTGCTGCTTGGCAGCCAGCTGATTGGCAAGCTAATCATTATGTTTCTTGGTTGGGAATTTTGGGGACTTTGTCTTTGGGGAATAAGCCCACCTTAGTCAGTGACCAGGCTTGGGCAGCCAAAAACTTAAATGCTTATTTAGGCTCTTATACAGAGTTAAAGCATGATACCATTCTTTATGCAAAACAATCTTATGCAGAGTATGGTGGCGGTGGTGATGTAGATGAGTGTGAAATTCCGGCTGTGCCCCGTGGTTACATTGAGCCTAATGAAAGTTTCTTTGCTCGCTTGAGTGAAGTGGTGGCTAGCAATCTAGCATTTTTGCAAACCATGAACGACAATAAAGATGAACAATGGGTAGTAAGAGCACTTGCTGGCAAATTAGAAAATTATTTAAAAGAGTTAGCTTTTTATCAAGAAATATTAGCTAAACAAGCAAACCAGCAATTTCCCAGTGATGATGACTACGAAGAGTTGCGCCATTCTTTTGGTTATCTGGGGGGACTACTCTCGCCAATTTATGATAACGAGCTGACAGAGGCTGATGTTCGCTCTAGTTTGGTTACCGATATTGCCACCGATATGGTTAAAAAACAAGTGCTTTACAATGCTAATGGTTTACCTCAAGAGATTATTTTAGCAGTTGATGATTATGCCGGCCGGCGGTTGGTGCGCGGTTTGACTTATTCTTATCGTGAGTTTACTAAGCCTTTAGAGCAAAAGCGTTTAACCGATGAAATTTGGCAAGCACAGGTTTATCGCCGTGATGAGAATGCAGTAGCTAAACTACCACCTCAGCCTGCTTGGTGGCGCGTTTATCAAGCGCATTGACTAAAGGAGTTGGGGTTAAAAGCTCTACCAGTAAAAACAGCTTGGTCTCATGCTTGTTGCGCTGGGGTGGTGCCACATCATCTTTTGGCAGGTGACTTAATTGAAGAAGTTTTCTCTCATTTGCCTTGCAAGCAAAACACCATTTTAGCGATTGTTTCCCCTGATCATTATTTGCAAACTCGGCCGCAAGAATTGGTGTTAACCAATCATGACGGAGTGGCTTTGTTGGGTGATTGGGCTTTAGAGCATAGGGTGACTCTAGCTAGCTCTAGCGCCCGGTTGAGCATGGAGCATGGAGTGACAGTTTTTGCTCCTTTTGTCAAAAAATATTGTCCGCATAGTCAAGTAATTCCTTTGGTAATTAATTACCGCTCCCGTCAAGCTAATTTGCTGAGCTTGGGCAAACAACTGGCTCAAACTCCAGATACTTTTTTACTGATTAGTAGTGACTTTTCTCATTATGGCGATTTAGCCACCACCAGAGAAAATGACCGCCAATCGATGCAGGCTTTACTTAATCGTCAAGGTATCACTTACCAGCAAATTAAAAATGATTGTCCCAATTGTTGGTGGGTTTTGCAAGGCTTTCTGCCTCAAGCTAAATTTAATTTACTCAGTCAAAGTAATTCTTATTATTACAGTTTGGTGAAAGAAAATATTACCAGCTATTTTACTGGTTGTTTTCAGTAGGCAATCAGCTTGTTTTTCCCTGAAAAATAATGTTACAATTTGGGGAATGAAACTTTTTATTCAAGATTTAATGGATAAGAAAACTTGGCAAAATTTATTAGTGGTTCTTTTGGGGATTAGTTTTTATTTTCTAGTAGCCAATCTTGATTATTTAACTGCGCAAATTGCTGGTGTGGCTGCTATTTTACAACCATTTTTTTTGGGATTTGCTTTTGCTTTTTTGCTGAATGGGCCAATGATGTTTTTTGAAAAAAAAGTTTTTTTTAATTTGCGGGGTCAACAAATTAAACGCTTTAGCAGTGTTTTTTGTACTTTAATCATCACTGTGAGCTTGCTGACTTTAATGGTACAGTTTTTACTGCCACAGTTGGCAGAGTCAATGCTTAATTTGCTGACACAAATTCCTCACTATTTAGATAATTTATCCGCTTATCTGCAAAGCATTATCCCCAATTTCCCAGCACTTAAATTTGAGGCTAACCAAATTGTCAATGCTCTGAGTGCTTTTTTGCCCAAAATTTACAATTATTCCGGTCACCTGTTGGGATCGCTGATTAACATTGTGGTGGGCGTGGTGATTGCTGTTTATTTTTTGGTTAATAAAGAAACTTATATTAGGCAAATTAGCAATTTTGCCCGGCGTCATTTGCAGCCTCACAGTTATGCTCAAGCACATAAAGTGGCTTTATATGGTAACGAAACTTTTAGCAGCTTTTTTTATGGTAAGCTTTTAGATTCACTTTTGGTGGGAGTGATTTGTTTTGTTGGTTGCTTACTTTTGGGCATGCCTTATCCTTTGTTGATTGCTGTGATTGTGGGAGTTACTAACATTGTGCCCTTTTTTGGTCCTTTTATTGGCGCTATTCCCTCAATTTTATTAATTTTAGCTGTTGATCCCTGGAAGGCGTTAGTTTTTGCAATTTTTATTTTGGTATTGCAACAATTTGATGGTAATATTTTAGGACCTTTAATTTTAAGCGACTCGGTGGGCTTACCTGCTATTTGGGTGCTTTTTGCTATTTTACTTGGTGGTGGACTTTTTGGTTTTGTGGGGATGATTATGGGCATTCCAGTTTTAGCGATGATTTACAAATTAAGCTGCGATTTTCAACATCGCAAAGATGAAGTTTGTGACTCACTCAAAAGTGATGGTTTAACTGCAAAGCTTTAGTGTTTAGCGATGTTTTGCTGTGGGCTTTTTATTTGTTGTTTGACAATGACAAACTCAAATTCTTGGTTTTTGGGTAGGAGTGACTGTAAGTAAGTGGTAAAAGCTTGCATTTCTTGTTGATAAATTTGCAGGTATTGCTGCTTTTTTCTTTTGGGACGCAGTGCTTGGACATTGGCCCCTTGGCTTTCTAAGCGACAGCCGCCATGGCCATAAATTTCACTCAAATGTAGTTTGCTGTCAAAGTCCACTTGACGTTGGTGATAAAAATTATCCAACAAGGTAATCATTTTTTGCTGTAGCCTTAAATTAGGACGTCTTTCTTGATTATAGGCATGGTGAAGTTTAGTAATTAATGCTAGTGGTTTAATGCCTTTGCTTTTTTGTTGCTGAATTTGTTCTTGCAGCGATATAATTTTTGTACCTAAATGAGGGTCGCTGGCTAAATTTTCAATATCGACCCAAGGAGCAGCAATGCCATTATTAAGGCTACCCTCGCTGGCTGCATAAACCCCAATACCTAAAGCTGCTAGCGCTTTCACTGTGGGGGCAATCAAAGGGTCATGTATGACTTGCTCGTCAATTTTAATGGTAGTTGACATGATGATAAGATACGATATCTTATCGGTTAGATGTTAATTGCCTGCCTTTGCCTTGCGTTGACAAATAATTAATTCTCTCTGGCTTTCAGGACCCATGGCAAAATCTTTTTTACCATGGGAGAAAAAACGCTCTAGGGCAACTTGACGATTGTAGGCAAATAATTTATCAAAAATAATTGTCACTTGCTGGTCGCAGTCAGCATAGGTTTCATCAAGATAATAAGGGTCAAACAAATAAACATAATTGGCATCCATGTGAGTTAAGAGGACATAATGTTGATTTTGTAAATACAAGCGTACTAAGGCCACCCTGTCTTTTTTAATTTTTTTTTGCAATAACTCGGGAGTGATTTCTTGACGATAATAAGTTTGGCAATGCAGGGGAAATTGATTGGCAGCGGCGTATTCATTAAACCAATTAGCTAGTAGTGTCATTGCCTGAGTGCTCGTACCTCCCTCGCCAGCTTTGCCAGTGGGGCTAATGCGATCTAGGGTATAGCGATAAATACTTCTTAAAAGTTGGGCAGGAATTTCTTCGCGCGCAAATAAATAATTAATCACATTAATGGCACTCACCGTGCCACAGTCAAATTCACTAACCTGAAAATTTAAAGGTGTCTTCATTTTTTCTCCTGCCAATTTAATTGATAAATTTTGCTTAAATAAAAGCATAGTAGCAAGCCGCTGGTAGTTAAATTAACTGTCATAATTTGGTTAAAGTGAGTATGGAAAAGTAAGATACCCCCACTTTGGAGCATGGCGGCAAAAAAAGCTATGCTACTAGCAGGGTGGTTAGCACTTAAAAGTTGTTTGCCAAAAAGCAAATTAAAAGTTTGTAGTGAACCAAAAATAGCCATGGCTGGCAACCAAGGTAATAAAGATAAATATTCTTTTTTACTTAAAAGCGGTACTAGCCAGTGGCCACCATAATAGTAGGTCAGAGTTAAAGCTAAGCTAGCGAGGGTGAAAATTGCTGTCGCTAAAAGCAGTTGACGATTTTGTTCACGTTTTTTAGCTTTAATGGCAAAAGCAAAAATTACCTCAGTTATGGGGGTGAGACCATAGCCAATAATTTTGCCAAATAAAGTAAGGGCGGCATAAAAACCAGCTGTATTTTCGTCTAAAAGTTGTTTAACTACAATCACATCCATATTAGCAAAAGCCAGCAGTCCAGTCATGGTAATAGCAGGGAGAGCAAAGTTGCGGCTAGTTAAAAAACCCAGCAGGCGGAAAGTTTTAATTTGTCCTGCTTTAATGGTGAGGGTGTGTTTTAAGTGTAAATGGCTTTTTTGATACCACCAACTGCTCAGTTGTGAGAGAATTAAGGCTAGGTAGGCTAAGGCAAGATTGGCAGTGGTAAAGTAAATGATTACAAAGCCGATGAGTTTGATGATTGCAGCTAAAATCATCGCTTGATAATAAGTGGCAAATTGGTGTCTGCCTTGCAAAAAACCAGCATAAATGGTGATTAAAGCACTCAAAGCCAAATTAAAACCCAGGTAAATTACACTCGCCATGGAGCTAAAATTACCCAGGCGCATGAGCGCGAATAACAGCAATAAATATCCGGGCAGTAGCCACCACCACCAGGTCATTAAGCTTTTTAGCAGTCTTTTTTCGGTTAAAATTAAATATTGTTCTTGCTGACTTGCTTTTAATTGTCCCACCATTCTAATGACAATTAAAATGACAATAGAAAAAGGAATACCAAGTAAAGTAGTGGCTGCATTGGCAGCCATATATTCACCATAATCAGCCACGCTTAAAGCTTTAACTAAGGCAAAATTAGCAATAAAGTGAATAAAGTTAGCCGCATTGTAGCCCACCACTGCTAAAAGTGAGCTAAGTAAAAAAGAGTTTTGCTGTTTTGCCATCTTTCCAGTTTATCACGAAAAAGTTTTTCCGCCTATCTTTGGTGAGCGCTATTTATAGGCGTGCTGAATATAAGTGCGATACCAAATTACCAAAGTGTCTAAAAAAATATCCCAAATAGCTCGTGGCTTAATCGCACTACTAAATAAATCTGGTGAATAGGTTAAATTAATGGGAGCTTCAAAAATTCTTTGATAACCGCAATGCTTGGCTACCACCAGCATTTCTAAATCACCACAAAATTTGTTTTCTTTGAGTTTGGGTAAAATTTTACCCAAAACATCTTTGCGGAAAACTTTAATCCCAGCTTGAGTATCTTTAACTTTTAAGTTAAAAAGTAGCCGGACTAAGTAATAGTAACCATAAGAGAGAATTTTGCGCTTGAGTGGATAGATAACTTTAGAAGCAGGATGTCTTTTGGAACCGACAATAATATCAGCTTGATACCACTCCAAATGTTCCAAGAGCATAGAAATACCATTGGGATCAATTTCCATGCCGGCGTCAATAAACATCACTATTTCTCCCTGTGATTTACTCATACCTAAGCGAATAGCATAAAATTTACCTCGATTGTGTTCATACTGAAAACACTTCACTTTTTTAAGGGCAGCTTTCTTAATAGTTTGGGCAGTTTTATCGGCATTACCATCAACTACTACGATGACTTCATAATCATAGCGAATGTTTACTAGTACTTGAAGTAGCTGCTTGAGGTTGCGGACAATGCTTTGTTGCTGTTTGTAAGCAGGAACAATGAGAGAAACAGTTTTTCTCCTGGGGGGGGCTATAGTTGGCATGACTTGTTTATTCTAACATAAGTCTGGACTGGAGTTTGGCAGCCTTGCTTTGGTACAATATACGGCAGTTATGTGGCACAGCTTGAGTATTAGAGTAAAAAAGTGGGTCAGTAAACTGTTTACACCCTCAGCGGTGATGTGTTATTTGCTGGGAATTTTGCTGGGAGTTTTTTTCTTGCCCATTTTTAATGTTGATTTTATTGCTGATAATTTAGTACTTTTAGTAACTCCACCCTTAAGTTTAGCTGCGCAGTGGCGCGGTTTTGTGCAAGCGGTAGCTGCAGGACGAGTGCATTTGTCTGGGTTTCTTTTAACTTACTGGTTGCAATTGTTTTATCATTATCCCTTACTTCACCTGATGACTTTTTTGCAAGTGCTGCTTAATATGTGGTGTTGGTATAAGTTGGGTCAGCAATTAAAGTTGTCTATTTTAGCTTGGTTATCAGTGATATTTTTACCACTTTTTTTTCAGTTGCGCCTTTATCATGATCCATTTTTAGTTTATGCTGGTGAGTGGCAATTTTATTTCACCCTTTTACTTTTTTCTTTAATCACTTGGGCAGCATATTTGCGCTCGCGTCGCCTTAGTTATGGTTTAATTAGCAGTTTAACATTTTTTTTCGCTGTTAATGCTCATGAAGCATATTTGTTTTTTCTGCCTCTTTATATACTAGTTTTTTATCGCCTGAAAGCTAAATGGTGGGGCAAGGAACATTACTTATTAGGGCTTAATTTGTTAAGTAGCCTAGCGGCTATTTTTGCTGCCCAAATTTGGCAATTTTTACTTTCTTTAGGTAAGCAAAACTATCTCTACGATGGTATTAGAGCAGAATTTGATTTTTTTAAGATAGCTAGAGCCTTCTTAATTCAATTAAGTGCTAGTTTGCCGTTGAATAATTTTTTTGGTCGCACTGGGAGAGAAGCAATTTCTTATTATCCCTATTTGTTTAAAGAACAGCTGGTGGTTTTTTTCTGTTCACTAGTTACTTTAGGAGTGCTGTTTTATTTGCTGGGTAAAATTGCCACTCACAAATTGCTGGCGTTGAATAAACATACCCTGCTTTTTGCCTTACTGTTGGGGGTGTTGCTACTTTGTTTACCAGCTTTGCCAGTGGCTTTATCGGCTAAGTATCAGAATGATTTATATATGTTTGGGATGAAATCTGGCATTGGTTATATTTTGGTTTATCAACAATATTTTGGAGCCGCATTGATACTAGCAGCTTTATTTGCTGTCATTTATACCCACAAGAGCTATCGCTTTGCATTGGTAGTGACGACTGTTTTTTTAGGGAGTGTGGTTTTTTACTTGCAGTCAGTTGCTAATCAAGCGACAGTTAAACAATTACATAAGGCTTTTAGTGAACAGTCATGGATATTAAACCAAGCCAAGCAAAGTCAGTTGTGGCAGGGGTTGGCAACTACTAAGCTTAATATTTACTCAATTCATCGTGATAGTAATTATTATTATGTGGATAATAATCGTTTTAATTATGCGCAAACAAAAAAAATTTTAGCTGATAAATTTCTACTGCAAGGGTTTTGTTCGCGTGATTATTATTTGGCTAATCGGTTAGATGGCAAAACTGAGTTTGTGCAAGGGGAGTTGCCTTGTGAGCAATTGGCCACTTCCACTTATCCTAATTACTTTTTATACTACGATCAAATAGACGAGCATTCTGGCTATATTTTATGGGCAAAAATTGCCTATTTTCAAGACGGTTCACCAGTGGGCAAAAATTTTACAGTTTACTATTACTCTTCCCACTTAAATCACAATTGGCCCAGTGGTTTATTCCCGGTGTTATCGCGTCAATTATATGTGAGCTATCAGTTGCTTGCTGATAAAGCTAGTCAGTGGCAAAGCCAAACTGTAGTGCGCAACAGAGAGAACAATAGTTTTATTGCTAGTTTCAGTGACCAACAAGATATCCTGCTCGATAGCATTGTGCCACAAATTATCCACAATGACCGCCCCAGTTTAGCCATTCCCTAATTTTTATTCTCAAGGGAATTTAAAAAGAAACTTGATGATTTTGGGTTTCTTTGTCACTCACTTGCAAATGCTCTCCTTGTTCTGGAGTTTGCAGACCCTTTTCACTCTTAAAGCCAAACATCCTAGCAATTAAATTAGAGGGAAAAACTTCCAGGAGTTCATTGTATTTAGCGGTTAAATCAATTAGCAGGCGCCGGGAATACATAATTTTATCTGCCGTGTCTTCTAATTTATTCATCAATTCACTAAAATTTTGATTAGCTTGTAGTTGGGGGTTGCTTTCTAATACTACTTTCATGCCTGCCATCATGCCTTGTAGTGAGTTCATTGCTGTCTCAATATTTTTGTGATTGGGTTTTTCTACAGCACTATTTATCCCAGCTCTGGCAGTAGCAATAGTTTGGTAAATTTCTTTCTCGTGACTGGCAGCTGCTTTAACGCTACTTTCTAGATTAGGTATGAGTGATGCTTGTCTTTTGAGTTGATTGCCAATTTCTTGAATGCTGGCTTTAAGGCGCACTTGCAGTTTTTTTAGGCTGTTATAGGTGAAGACTACATAAAAAAGTAGGAGTAAAACCACGCCGCCAATAACAATTCCTATAATCATAAAATCTTTCTAAAAATAATCATGATAACCTTGGTCGAATTGTAGCATATTCTAGCGAGAGCGCAATTAAAATGTGAGGATGTAAATGGCAGCGGTCATCACTACTGGCAGAGTCAGTAAAGATAGTAGCGTGCTAATCAAAACTAACTTAGCTGCTTCTTTTTTGTCACTGTGGTATTTTTCACTAAAAATTACCAGTGAAGTAGCAGTGGGTAAGGCTTGAATCATGGTGAACATTAAAATCATTGTCTCTGGAGCATGCAGGCAGTACAGGAGCAAAAAAGTGGTAGTAGGCATGAGTAAGAGTTGCAGCAAACAGGTGAAAAAAAGTTGCTTTTGCGATAATATTTCCCGCCAATTCTTAGTGAGGCTGAGCAAAAAACCAATAGCTAACAGTGATAAGGGAGTGGTGAGATTTTTGCCCGCAGTAATACTTAAGCGCAAAAATTCTGGCAATTGCCAAGAATAAATAAAACTCAATAGTCCCAAACAAATGGCAATAATATTGGGGTTAAGTAGCAGCAGGGCAATTTGCTTGAGGGTTACTTTTTTTTGTACCAAGTAAACTCCATAACTAAAAAGAGCCAAGTTAAAAGCCAGCATTAAGCCCGAATAATAAATTAATGCTTGGTGATCACTGTTAAAAACGCTCACTACCAAGGGGTAACCTAAAAAGCTGGCATTGTTAAAAATATAGGCAAACTGATGAAGTTTGTGATTGGTACCCAAGCGGCGATGAGGAAAAATTACTGCTGCTAAAACTATGGCTACTATTAAAGTGGCTGCCCCAGCTAGAGCGGCAAAAAGAAACATTTGTAGCGAAGCAGGATGATAGTTTGGCGGAAAAGCGGCAAACAAAGCGCAAGGCATAGCTAAAAAAAGCAGCAAATTAGCTATTACTTGGTGGGCAGCTTGGTTAATGAGGCGCAACTTACCAAAAAGAAAACCCACCCCAATCATGAGTAAAACGGCACCCAAGCTAGTATAAAAGGTTTCTAAATAAGCCACTTTTCCATTATATACAGCCAATTGTGTTTTGACTACTTTGGTTTAATAGCAGACAAGTCTTGTATTTGCTAAAATTTGGTTTATAATAAAACTTTCGTATGGCTAGCAAAACAGATTACTATCAAGTTTTAGGAGTGGATAAAAACGCGAGTGAAAGCGAGCTGAAAGCCGCTTATCGCAAGGCCGCACTGAAATATCACCCTGATCGCAATAAAACTGCCGGAGCTGAAGAAAAATTTAAGGAAATCAACGAAGCTTATCAAGTGCTTGCTGATAAAGAAAAGCGCGCTGCTTATGACCAATTTGGTCATGCTGCTTTTGACCCCGCTGCTGGTATGGGAGCTAATCCTTATGCTGGTGGTTATCAGCAAGGTCCTTTTACTTGGTCTTATACCAGCACTCAAAATCCTTTTTCTGGAGCAGATTTTACTGACCCTTTTGAAATTTTTAGTAGTTTTTTTGGGGGTGGCTTTGGCGGAGTACGTGGGACACAAAAAAGTTATTCACTAGATTTAACTTTTATGGAGGCAGCTTTGGGAGTGGAAAAAACTGTCACCATTAATGGTAAAAAGAAAACTATTAAAATTCCTGCTGGGGTGGACGATGGTACCAGAATTCGCTTTGACGATATTTTAATTACTTGTAATGTTGCCAATGATGATTATTTTCACCGCAAAGGCAGTGATTTATTTGTGGATATTGCCCTGCCACTATCAGCTTTAATTTTGGGAGCGGTGGTTAAGGTGCGCACTCTGGAGGGAGAAATTAAAATGAAAGTGCGCGAAGGAACAGCTTCTCACACGATGATTAGATTAAATCATGAAGGGCTAGCGCGAGTTAACTCCACTGGTAAAGGTGATTTATATGTCAAAATTATTGCCAAAATTCCCACCAAACTTAATCGCACGCAAAGAAAAATTGTGGAGCAACTTAGAGCTGAAGGTTTGTAAGATTGGGACAAGCTTAGCCTAAATTTTGTGAATTTTGTTGTTGTTCTTGGTCACGCTCAGTGTAGGTAGGAGTGTTGGGATGAGCTTTATCACTTTGATGTTGGACTCTTTTTCTTTGGGCTTCTTTGCGATGATAGGCAGTAAAAAAGCTAATGGCGGAGAAAATCCCGCGATTAAAAATGCCTTTTTTTTCATCAGCAGCAAAAATTTCTACAGCATTGTCAATGCTAGCAGTTGCAGGAGCGTTGGCTAAGTGGTGAACTTGCTTTTGCGCCACTTGAATTTCTTCTCTAGCAGCAGCAATTTCTGCTTGTTCCCGGGCACGGTTTTCTTGGGTAATTTTTTCACTTAAAGCTTGATTGTAAGCGAGCTTTTCTCTTTGTTCATCTTGCACAGATGGTAGTGGAGCAATGGCTTCATTACTATTGTTGGGAGCGGTTTCACTCTTGCTGGTTGGTTGGGTATCAGCGCTGGGATGAGTGGCGGTTTCACTCCTACTGACTGGTGGATTGTCAGCGCTAGGTTGCCAATTAAGTGCTGCTTCTTGGTCGAGGGGCAAATTATTATCAAGGCTCTCTAAGTTATTCAAGCTAGGGTAATTGCTGGCTTCTGTTACTTGAGTGCTGTTACTAGCAGCACGCTCAATTGCGGTACTACTACTTGAGTTGCTGTTGCTATTAAAGTCTGCCATGGAACCGATTGTATCATATCACTGCCGGTGACATCAAGAAAAAAAAGCCCTTAATTAGTTGCTTATTTAAACAATTTTGACTATAATTACTGGGTGTTAAATTAACAAGAGTTGCTATGCTGAAAAATTGTAAACTTTTATATGTGTTGCCAGAAATGGCCTTTACTGCGAGTGTGGGTGAAGCCCCGGGACAGAGTACTTTTTTTGTACAATCTTTTCACCAAATTAATGGTGAGTTTATGAAGGATGAAAATTTTCTTTTTGAAAATTTAAAAAAACTTTTTGAACGAGTAGAAGAAGACGCTTACACCCTAGTATTACCTGATTTTCTTTTTACCGATACCATTGTGAATGTTCCCGAAACCGATGATGTTAAAATTGCCCAGCACTTGCGTGATCAGTTGCTGCCTCGTATTGAAGTTTCAACTTTTTCTCATGAAACTCGCACCAGTGTGCTTTTGCAGCGCAAAACCAATGCTAAAGTACAGTTGTCTGCTTTTGAAAAAGAGTTAGCTGCCACCATTAAATTGGCCATGGGGAGTCGGCAAATTGCCATTGACGAAGTAGTCCCGCTTTCTTGGACACTCAAAGCAGCAGTTAGTTTAGAGCCTTCCATTACTATTGCCCAGTTAGGTGAGCGCTTGTATTTAGCTGAGCATTACATTGGAATTAATCAAACTATCAATGCGCCTTTAACTGATTTAGAAATCGTAGCCGAGACAGTTAAAACTCTCAAGGGCGCAGACGCTAATTTACAAACTGCCTATTTGCTCACTTCCGTTTTGGTAGAAGAAAAATTAAAGTCACTTTTGACTAAAACTTTGCCAGTGCAGCAGTTGACTCAACCATCAGAGGAAGAAGCTAAAATTCCCTCTTATGTCAAGCAAATTATTGAAGTGAGTGCCCAAACCCTTTCTTTAAGTGAGTTTGTGGTACCGCGTTTTAATTTGAATTTAGATCAACAAACACCAGCGAAGACAAAAGATGTCTCCACTGCGGCGGTGACCGTTGGTGACTTAAGCTCTAGTCCTAAATCTGCTACTTCTAACTTAGAAGTGAGCGCTCCAGAAGCAATTACTCTGTCAGTGGCCGCGCTTCCTGTCGAAAATCAGGTTGCCGAGCCAACCGATACTAAGCAGCCAGTAGCAGCTAAAGCAAGTGATAGCAGTGATGAGGCAGCTACTAAGGTTAAAGAAGCCTTGTCTGTGAGCGAGCCTGAGGTAGCTACCACCAACAGTGCTACTGGCGATGGAGCAGCGGTGAAGATGAGTTTACCAGAGGAAAAGCCTGTCTCTGCTGTTGCTGCCGGCAATGCGGCCGCAGCCTTACCACAAACTCAAGCAGCAGTATATTTGCCCGCAGAAGCTGAACCAACACCAACTTTCTCTGATAATAAAAAGCCAGTGGCAGCAGTGAGCGAGCCTGAGGTAGCGCCTCAAGAGGTTGGTAAAGCTGTGGTAGCTAGTGACACAGAAGAAGCAGCGCCAGTTTTAAGTTTTTTGTCGCAGCAGCAGCCACAAGCAGCAGCCAAGCAAGCCGAAATTGACTCATCACCCACATCTTTGCCAGAAGAGCGTCAAGATGAGCCGGCCGCGGTGGCTTTACATAGTCAAGATGTTCCAGATACAAAAGACATTAAAGACAAACAACAACTTAATTTTTATCCAAAAGATGATAAAATTAATCAAAATGGTACCGTGATGGAGCAAAAGAAAGGAGATATGAGTGTGTTTTTGAAAAAATTCTTTTTATTTGTAGTAATTTTTGTAGTGACGATTGTAGTTGGTATTGGGGTAGGTTTGGGGATTTTAATGTTGACTAATAAAAATCCTTTCCAAACCGCCTCTACTACTCCTACTCCCCTGCCCACTCCGGTGGCTACTCCAGAACCCACCGTAGAGCCTACTCCTGCTCCCACTCCTGATACTGCCAGTAGTGCGGCTACGCCAGCACCAAAGAAAGAGACAGTTAATTTAGCTAAGCTGAAGATATTGGTGGTGAATGCTACCAAGGTTGCCGGTTTAGCTGGTGCTACCAGGGATAATTTGCAAAAGGGTGATTTTAGTGGGGTGAAAACTGGCAATGCCAAAGGCACTTATCAGACTGCGGGTAACTTTGTGCTAATGAAGGACAAAGATACCAGTGTCATTAAAGCACTAGAAGAAGCTAGTAAACTCACCTTGGTTTATGATGAGGATTATCAAACCGAAGATCCTCGTGGCGAATATGACGCCGTGATTGTCCTTAACCAAAAATAAATTTTTATGCGGGAGAAAAAAATAGCCTCTAAACTCAAGGCAAATACTTTAGTGAGTGAGGAGACAGCCCAAGAGGTTGACGAAGAAACAGCCGCCCTGGAATTGGAGAAGTTGCAGCGTAAGGTGGCACGAGAAGAGCGGCGCAAAAGACGCGAAATTGAGCAGGAAAAACAAAAAAAAGCCATTTGGCTGCTGCCCTCACTGCTTTTTGTGACGATGCTAATTTGCTGGTTGTTGGCTAATTTTCAAACTCCTTGAGAAGTCCCAGCAATTGGGTAGGTTTTTTGAGTAAATAATTGGGACGGTGTTTTTTTAAGCCGGCATAAGAATTAAAACCATAGCTGACGCTAATAATAGGTAAGTTAATTTTTTTGCAAGCTTGAATATCGCGGATTTCATCTCCCACATAAAAACAGTAATTTTTTCCGGGAGTAATGTGCCATTGGCGCAAAACTTTCTTTAATGTTTTTGCTTTGCGGAACAAACCTTTGGTAGGGTAAATATCAGCAAAGAGTTCACTCAGATGAAAACGAGCTAAAAATTCGCTAACAGTTTTTTTATTATTGGAAGTAACAATTAGGAGTAAATAACCTTGATCATGCAGGGTGCGCAAAGTATAAATAATCCCAGGATAAGCATTAATCTTGCTAGCATTTTCCCGGACATGTTTTTTAGCTTTGGCAAACAAATAAATAAATTTCCACCAGCCACCAGGGATAGTGCCCATAATTTCCCTAATGGTTAAACCGCGTAACATTTCTGGGGTGTAGCGACGATTAAAGCGGTTGCCCCATCGGCGAAACTCACGGGCTAAAATTTCCATAGAGGGAGCAAAGGAGTCGGCAATGGTGCCATCAAAATCAAAAATTAAAACTCGTGCTGCTGACTGCTTTGACATACGCTTTCATTATAGCTTAAGCTGCTTAGTAAGAGAACCACATGATTAACCTTAAGATATTTTTGACCTAAAATTTTTTCAAATAATTGTTAGGATGGAGAGGATTTAATCCTCCTTTAACATCGGCTAAAAGCCTTAACTTCCATTACTACCCTTGCTTATAAAGCTATAGGTTTATAGTCCGAAATGTGTTTGAGGTTAATCATCACTCTCATCTTGTTCTGATATTAAGTGATAGGTTTTTATCCGAGAGGTGTTTGAGATGACTAATTCATGTGCTCAATTTGCCCAGTCGTCATTAGGATTGGTTACTTTTAGACGTGCAGATTTTTTTAGCGAGCAAAAATAATGATTTATTTTTGCCAAATGAACAGGATAGGGCAGTAATTTTTTTAAAGTGGGCTAGTTTGGAGGCACGGGCGGGATTCGAACCCGCGAACCAAGGTTTTGCAGACCCGGCCATTAACCACTCTGGTACCGCGCCGTTAAGCGTTTTAATTATAACATGCACGTCGCACGGCATGTTATAATAGGAAGTTAATTTTAACTTAAGGTAAGCTAGTCAAGTTGGTCACGACACATGTCTGAAAAACATGGGATCTTGGTTCGATTCCAAGGCTTACCACATTTTTTATCACCGTAATTCAAACTTTTTAGCTTTTACCCTACCTCACTAGTGCACAAAAAAAGGGCAAGTGTTAAACTTGCCCAGGAGCTCGCTATTTGTCGCGAGCAATAATCCCGTGGTTGTGGCAAGGATAAGGTCCTACCACAGCCAGGGTTTTTTTCCCGTTATCCAAGATAACGGGCATGGCGGTGAACATATTCCCCCGCCAGTCCCGCCCCATCACTTGGGCGAGATCGTTTTTTGTTATTTGTTCCATTTCAACTCCTCCTTTGGGGAACAAATTGGCGTTATTTTAGCACATTATAGGATATTTGTCAAGACCAAAGCTAATCATTAAAAAGCTCCAATTAGCAAAGTGGAAATTAGCCATGCTCTTCTCCTCGAGTTTTGTGATATAATATCTTCTCTTATTTATGAATAAGTTGCGCCTTTATTTTCAGGGAGTGATGAGTGAGGTGAAAAAAGTCACTTGTCCTAGTCAAGGGGAAACCAAGCAAATGACAATTTTGGTGGTGGCAGTGTCACTGCTAATTGCTGCTTATGTACTTTTGGCTGATTTAGGTTTTGGTAAATTTGTTAATTGGTTGTTTGCCAATTAAAAGGCAAAAAATATGACTCAAACAACTACTTTAGATAATCATAGTCAAGAAGAAAAAACTGCCTTGTCAACAGAGCAACCTCAAGTTCCCGAGGTTCCCGAAGTGCAAGAAGTGC
>CAUUGB010000019.1:0-16735 GCA_963544615.1 uncultured bacterium
GTGTTTATTTTCTTGTCTATGCTGAAATTGAAGACGTCTTCTTTCAGTATCATGATTTATTACCAGTGGTTTTAAGCGATAAAGAAGTTGCTGTCTGGGCATTACTTTTATTAATCCCTACATTGCTCTCCACAAAATAAACCCGCTGACAGTCATGAGGCTGACTCATCTGGCCACTCCATCTCAAAATTTTCAGTATCCGCTGATAAAGTGGATTAAGTGCATAAATTTGGATTTGCCGCTGTTGCAACTGTCTTAGTAAAAAAGAGGCTAACTTTAAGTAGGTGGAAATTTTTTTCTGCCGTAAATCAGCTTGAAGCGCATTCCAAGCGGCTTGCAAAAAAACAGTTTTACTTTGCCGCTGAGGATTAAAAATCTCATGATCTTGGCGAGCTTGAGTGGTAAAATTGTGCTCATCAAGAGTGGTAGCCACCCCGTTTATGTTCACGCTAAGAGCACCAAATTCAGCTAAATAATTAGTAATGAGGCGAGAATTAACGGCCACAAGAAAATCAAAATTATCACTGCCAGCACTTTTGAGTAAAGATAAAATAGTTTGTGCTGAGGTAGGAAAATCTCGCTCCCAATTAGCATCCTGTAAATGCAGCGCATTAACCCCACCGCTTAAATAGCGCCTCACGGCAACAGGAGCCGGAGGAAAAGTGCTAATTTGCCCATCCAGATGATAAACATCACTAAACTCTAAGTTAGTAAATTTAATACCTTGATGTTGGAGGGAAACTAGGGAACCAAAAAAGCCACCCGTAGCTCGCAGTTCATCACTATTTTGCAAAATTACCACACTCTGCCAAGAATGAAGAAATAAAAAAATTACCATGCCCAAGGCAACGGCAAACAACCCCAAACATCCCCCCAAAAGGATTTTAGCGATTGTCCTTAATATCTTCTTCATAAGTAATCTGGATAATTTCATCTCCCAAACTCAGTTGAGCTAAAACTTCCCAACCAGCAGTCACCTGACCAAAAAGAGTGTATTTACCATCAAGCTCTGGAGCAGCAGAGAGAGTAATAAAAAACTGGCTCCCACCGGAATGAGGATATTTACCCTCATAATTAAGGTTCGCTAAACCCAATGCTCCCACAGTAGCAAATGAGTGATCACCACCAACGCTAAACTCATCGCTAACCCGATAACCCGGGTAGCCAGTTCCCAAAGATAAAAGCTCTGCGGCACTTTGAGCATTTTTACTGGCTAGGTCGCCCATTTGCACTACAAATCCCGGCTCGTGGCGATGAATTTTACACTGATTATAAAACCCTTGCTGCGCTAAAGAGAGAAAGCTCCCTACTGCCAGTGGGGCACTCTGAGGATAAAGTTCAACTTGTAACTCGCCTTTGTTGGTAATAATTTTGACTTGATTGACTTTAGGAGCTTTGGCAAAAGCTGCCGCTGAGGCCACCGGTAAATACATTGCTGCTGGCACACTGGTGTCAGCTAACAAGCTGGTCATCGTGCCTTGCATTTGCCCATCACCTAAATAAGTTAGCCTGCCTACTAAAGCTTGATGAGTATTGGCTGCTGGTGGTTCTTCTTGGGCACTCAAATGCTGTTGATAATTAATTACCCACCAAGAAAGAGTACTGAATAAATCAACAATTAACAAAAAGCCACCAATGATTAATATTACCCGTACAAAGGGATTTATTAAATACTTTTTCATCACAAAAAGTGTATCTTATTGTGTTAAAATAGTCAATATGAAAAAGACGCTTCTGATTATGGCAGCCGGCATGGGCAACCGCTATGGTGGGCTCAAACAAATAGATGTGGTAGGACCAAGCGGAGAGTATTTAATAGATTATGCTGTTTACGACGCCATCAAAGCTGGTTTTGATAAAGTTATTTTTGTGATTAGAAGAGAGTATGCCAGCGAATTCAAAAAACATTTTTCTGGACAAAAATTTAGAAACAAAATTAAAATTGACTATGCTTATCAAGACTTAAATGATTTACCCAATGGTTTTCGTCTCCACCCCAAGCGCCGCAAACCTTGGGGCACCGGTCACGCCATTTTAGCTGCCAGAAATTTTATTAAAGAACCTTTTGCTGTTATTAGTGCTGATGACTTTTATGGTCTTAAAGCTTATAAGTTGCTGGCAGATTTTTTTAGTCATTTAGCTAAAGATAGCCATAATCAATATGCTATGGTTGGTTATCAACTGGGCAATACCCTTTCTCCTCATGGCTGGGTGGCTAGAGGCATTTGTAAAGTAAATAGTCAAAACTATTTAACTTCTATTCACGAACACACCAAAATTGGTTGGGTAAATAAACAAATTGTCAGTCGTGATAAGCACCACAGCGACCACCTCTTAGACGCTAACAGACTAGTTTCCATGGTCATGTTTGGTTTTACTCCCGATATTTTTTTACATTTACAAAAATCTTTTAAAGAATTTTTGACTCAATTTCAAGATGATTTAGACAGAGAATTTTTTACTCCTAATGTGGTCAATCAATTAATCCAAAGTCAGCAAGCAACCATGAAAGTGCTTCCCACCGATAGTCATTGGTTTGGAATGACTTATGCTTTGGACAAAAAACAAACCATTAGTGAAATTAAAAAATTGATTGACAAACAAGTTTATCCACAAAATTTGTGGATTTAGATAAAAACTTAGGTGCTAAAGACATTACTGAAAAAATCCTCCCTGTATTTTGTGACTTTAGTCATTGGTAAATTTTTAACTGCTGGTTTTTTTTTGATTTTGGCACGCAAAATTGCTTCTGCTGAATATTTTGGTTTAATTACTTTTTTTGTCACCATGGTGCAACTGCTCAATGGCATTGCTGATTTTGGGCTAAAAAATTGGTATCAAAAACAAATTGCCCTCACTCCTGCAAAATCGCTCCTTAAGGGTTTACTTAAATGGCGCTTACTGTTTTTTGCCCTCACTGCTGTAGTGCTGGTGGTGTTGCAAACAGTTTTTACTTTAATGACTTCGGGGTTTGTGGCGCTGCTACTAGCTCTAGCCCTAGAAGCTGGCATTAGTGTTGCCGACGGCTACTATCTCTCTTGTCAACAAAGCTTAAAATTAGGCTGGAAGCTAATTGGTCGCAATTTGCTGCTGTTACCGGTGCTGTTTTTTATCAATCAAGCTGCTGACTATCAACTTTTTTATTTAGCGTATAATTTTTCTCTGCTGCTAACCTTTTTAGGTTATTTCCCTTGGCAAGCTATGTCTCAATCATCTTGCTCCTATAAAAAACTGCCCAACATCAGCTCGGCGGTGCCTTTTGCTCTCATTGATAGTTTGGGCATGCTTTACAATCGCCTCGACCACCTCTTAATTAAAAACATTCTTGGTCCTGCTGCCTTAGGAAGTTTTGGGATAGCATATCGCTACCTTGACGCAGTTAACCTTCTACCTCAAGCACTCTTTCACAATTTATTTCCTTTAGCCGCTAAAAAAGAAGGTATTGGTAAAAATCAATTAAAAAAATTAACTTTGATGATGTTAGCCATAGGACTAGGAGTTGGCGGCAGTCTATATTTTGCTAGTCCGCTACTGACCACTTGGATTTTAGGAGCCGAATATGCCTTAAGCGAGAAAGTTCTCCAGCAACTTACCATTATTGTGGTGCTATTTTTCTTTAATGCGCCACTTAACACCATTATTCAAAGCAGCCACTACTTAAAATTTTATGTCCCCTATTTAACCCTAGCTACCCTAATTAATTTACTAAGTAATGTGCTGCTGCTGCCTCGCTATAATTTATTCGGGGCAGTGATGGCAATGTTGATTAGCGAAATATCTTTGGTATTTATCAACCTTAAGTTTATTTATTTAATTTACCATCCATGCCAAAATTATGCTCCCAAAGATCCAAATAAAGTAGGGTCGTAAAAGTTAGCAGTACTAAGGGTTGAAAAACTACCTGATTAAATTGAGCATTAACCAATAAACAAAGGGTGTAAAAAAAAGCTGCTCGAGCAACTCGCCAACAATAAAATAAAAATTTGCCTATGTAAAAAATTATTATCAATGTCAGCGGTATCCCAAAAAAACTTATTAATAAAATTAACAAGTTGTCACTAAAATTAGCAGTTTGATGAACTATCACTGGAGTGTTGGCGGGAGGGCGAATAAACTGCTTGCTCACCAACCGTTCACCATGAACTCCCTCTGCGGCAGCCACAAATAAGCCACGCCCAAGCAAATAATCTTTTAAGGATAAATCTTGCCATTGCGCTTTAGCTGACTGGAAGCGAATAATCACCGAGTGAGTGCGCCATAAAGAGTTGGTAAGATGTTGCTGGCTAATTGGCAATAACCAGCTACCACCTAAAATTACTCCCAAAACAAACATCAGCACATACAGTGGTCGCCAGAATTTTTTTAACCACAGCAAATTACTCCCACCAAAAAAAATCATTGCTACCAATAAAGCTAAATAATTAGCCCGAGAAAAAGTTAAACCCACTGCTAGTAGCGCTACCCCGCTAATTAAGTAGCACCAACTAGCAAACTGCTTGAGTGAAAAAAAATAAATACTGACAAAAATTAGCACCAAACCACAAAAAGCAGGGTCAAACCAAGTACCCACCATTCTACCTAAATGATCATCCCAACCTAAATATCCTAAAAAAGTTAAATCAGGCATAAAAATATATTGCGCATAAGACACTAAAACAAAAAGTAATAAAAAACTGGTCATAATTTGTTTTTTTTGTTTTAAAGTGAAAAATTGCTCCCGGCAAAACAACCACCCAAACAAAATATAAGCGAGTGAGCGTAGCAAATACAGCCAGGCCACCAGCACTCTATCAAGTGGCTGACACAGCCAAGCGGTAATAATTACGATGGTAAAAAAAAGAGCTAATAATTTGCCCCTGCAGGTGATTTTATTGTTTACCCAAGCAACTACTTGGCTCAAATAACCGCTCAGTTGAGGCAAATTAATCAGTAAAAGCAAACCAATAAAAACATCATGAGCATAAAAAGAAATTTTGCCAGTTAGCTGATAATGCTGCAAATGGCCTAAAAGTAGGCATGCCCAAACTGCCAAACATAAACAGCGTGAACAAAATCTAGCTAGTTTAGCTATCTTAAAAGTAGTCATGTTTTCCTTAAACTAGCACGGCAAGATGCAAGGGTGGTGGCTACCGTGTGCTGCCAAGTATGTTGGGCAATATGCGCCTTCATGAGGCGCTGATAAACCGCTAATTGCTCTTTTTTTAAGGCAATAACTTTCGCCATTGCGGTGGTGATTGCTGCTACTTGATAAGGATTAAATCTAGCTACTGCCGCTTTGCCAATAGCTTCATCACTGGAGCCAAAATTACTGGCAATAACTGGGGTACCACAAGCATATGCTTCCATGGGTGGCATACAAAATCCTTCATACAAAGAAGCAAAAACTAAGGCTTTAGCACCCGTTAAAAGAGTGGGAATATCTTGATGAGCAATCTTACCCAATAATAATTTCACTGGCAAACCATCTTTTTGAGCTTTGGCAATATCTTGTAAAATTTTCTGATGATGCCAAGCATTATCTCCCACCAAAAGTAAATTGTATTGCTTGATAACACTGTTATCTAACTGACGGTAAGCGGCAATAATTCGTCGTAAATTTTTTTTAGGTTCAATATTACCTAGGACCAGTAAATATGGCTTACTACCTAAATGGTATTTGCGGCGTAACTGGCTGACTTGTTTTTGGCTACGAGGATAAAAATGAGTACTATCTACAGCAGGAGAAGTCACTACTACCCGAGATTGCTTAATACCATAAAACTGAGGAAACCCTAGGCGGGTATATGCTGCCACTGCAAAAATTTGCCGGCTGTGGCGCAAATAATAACCCAAACTCCAACGAAGGCGTGTGCGCAATTTAAAACTAACCGCTTGCGGATATTGCAGATAAGTGTGATCGTGGATAACCAGAGCATAAGGATTAAACATCACTGGGAAAAAAGTATAACTGGGAAAATAATAATAACCCCTCCCAAAAAAACAATCAAATGGCAAAGGTAAACAAAGCATCGAAAGCGCTTTAATCACTCCTAAAGGCAAATAATTTGTTTTCAAAGCGCGATAGTTTTTAAGTCCTAAATTAGCAATGGTACGCTCACCAGAGCGCTTAATTAACAAATCATAACTAAAATCACCCTGACGAGCTTGAGCGTCTAGTTCCCGAAGAAAAAAAAGAGTAAAATTTTCTACTCCGGAATAATGAGAATTAAATAAGCAGGAAGCGTCAATAATCAAATGTAGTTTTTTACGCTTTTTCATCCTGGCTTTCCACTTGTTGATAAACATTAATTAAATTAGTAAAAAAAATGTCACTACTATTTTTTGACCAAGTTGCCAAGCAGTGATGAGAAAAAGCTGCCAAACGTTCTGGATGAGACAAAAGCTGTTGCACTCTCAAAACAAAAGCTGCCTCGTCACCCGGTGGCACTAAATAACCATGATAGTTATCTTTTACCAAAGCAGGTAAATTACCCACCTTACTACCCACCACCACCACACCACTTTGCAATGCTTCTAAAACTGCGCGGCCAAAAGGCTCCACAATCAAAGTGGGGAAAACGAAAATATCACTTGCCCACAATAATTGTTGTAGTTGTGGCCGATTTAATTGACCACAAAGAATTATGTTTTTTAGCTGATACTTTTGACATTGATTTTTTAAGTATGTTTGCCATTTGCCACTACCAGCAACAAAAATTTTAGCGGCCTTTTTGTTTAAACTGCGCGCTAAAGCTACTAGCGTTTTCATCCCCCGATGCTCAACTAAGCTACCAGCAAACAAAATTACTTTCTCTTGTTTTAATTGATAGTGCATTTTCAGCTGCGATTTAGCCGCAGCGCGTTGCCTTTTTTGAGGAGTTGGCTCCAAATTAACCTCATCCATCACCTTCATTGGTGCTTTGATTTGCAGTTGTCGCCAAACTCTAGATACAGTTTGACTAACTGGCAAAAAAAAGTCAGCAGCAGCAAATAGCTGCAGTCGAGTGTTAAAATAAGCAATTTTATGCTTTTGCCAAAAATAACGCAGCCAAGATAAAGGAGAAAATAAACGCCAACAAACTGGAGTAAATAAAAGCGGCTGGCGACGAAAATTATGTTGTTCGTCGGTAACTTTAAGCATCCCATCTAAAGAGCAAAACCAAAAATCACGGATATCAATGATCACTGGAAGATGACATTTTTTTGCTGCTAAAATTCCAGCGCGAGCGCAAAAGCGCAAATCACAAATATGCAGTAAATCAATATGATACTTTTTAATTGTAAATTGCAACCACCAAGCAAGCACTGCATCGCGCCAATATAAATTAGGCAAAAAACGAATGAAAGGTAGACGCAGCCACTGGCAGTCACTAGCAATTGCCTCACTGCTAGCAAGCAAAACCTGATAATTTCGCTGCCGTAATCCTTGAGCAATGGTTGCTAAACCACTCACGGTACCACCACCATGGCGACTGCCAAAATAACTTAGCAAAAGAATTTTTTTCTTACTCATGCTTTTTTAACCAAGCTTTACAATTAGTGTAAATGCCACCTAAAAATGAGTGCTTAAATTTTAATAAAATTTTGGCATGCTGATAATTTAATTCTTGCAAATAGGCAATAATTTCTTGAGCGTGTTTTTGATAAAACTCTTGATTGTGAGTATAAATTTGCTTGCGAATTAGCTGCCGTTTTTTATTAGAACGAGCAAATTTAGAATTACACCGACGGCGATAATAAAAAATTGGCTCCTTAACTACCTGCCAAGTAAACCCAGCAGCTACCAAGCGCAACCAAAATTCCCAATCTTCGTGACCAGCAATTTGCTGCCAATAGCCACCCACCTGACTCCAACAAGATTTCTTAAAAACAGAAGACACATGTAACTGTCCACAAGCTGCCAAAGCAATTGGGTTGTAGTCGCTAACTTGAACATATTCACGACTTTGCCCAAAACAGCGATAATCTGAGGAAACAATTCCCAAATTTGTCGCATCACCCCGACTTAAAAATACCGCCATACATTTACTTAAATAATCTGGATGTAATTTATCATCAGCGTCAAGACAACAAATATATTCACCCTTGGCTTGTTTAATACCCTGATTACGGGCTCTAGCAGCACCACCATTTGATAAATTAATAATTTTAATTGACTTTTTGCCAGCTAATGAAGCTAGCACCGCTAGAGTTTGCCTCTCATTGGAGCCGTCATTAACAATAATTACTTCTACCTGAGGATAAGTTTGCGCTAATACTGATTGCAGTGCTGCTACTAAATATTGCCCCAAATTATAACAAGTAATTACCACACTCACTAAAGGCTTTGACATCAAGACTATTATACCAGTCTTGATAAGACTGCCAAATTCCTGATTAATGGCTAATTAAAATCAGGACAACAAAATGACCAGATTTGGACGGCACTGGTCATCATGATATAATAGGAAGCGATTTATGGCAGATAACTCACAAACAAAAACTTCTTCAATGCATCAAGCAAACTATCAAATCAAAGAGTCAGAGGCTCCATCAAAAAATCATCCCCAAAATTCTGCCGCTAAAACAACTAGTGAAAAAACTAAACCAGTCTGGGAAAGTGAGACCAAAAAGTCTTCCCCACCGGAATCAAATGAGCAAAAAAGCTCCAGCAATCAAGAACATGGTTTCAGTCCCACCAATTATCAACCCCCAACTCTAGCAGAACTACAAAGTGAATCGCGCAAAAGAAATTTACTGGTAGGAGGCATGGCAATTCTCTTATTAGGAGTGTTTTTTTTCCTTTTTTCTTGGGGATTTAAAAAAATTAATCACCACAGAGAAAATGTAGCCCAATCAACAAATACTAATCCTGCACCAACTAAAAATTCTCTCTCTGGCAAAGTAGTTTTTGCCACTCCTGCTCCAGCTTCTCTAGAAGGGTCGGTAGAAATTTATTATCGTTTGGCAAAAAGCAACCACGAATTTACCAATAGTGGGGTATCGTTATCTTTAACTCAAGAGTCCTGGCAACTTAGTAAACTTAAAAACAATGCTGTTTATGAAATAGTTGCTTACCTCATCCTTGATAATCAGCAAGTATTTAAATCAGAAATCATTACCGCCCAAGTTCCTACCCAAGATTTAATTATCAATTTACCAGTTGATTGGCAAAAATATTTAGTCGGTGGCAATGTTTCAGGCGTAATTAAAATTAATGGTTTTATGCCTGATGGTAGCAAAGTAGTAATTGTGGAAGATGTGCCCACCAGCAGTGGCTTAACCAGCGAAGAAGCTTATAGTTTTTTGGCTCCAGCAACAGAAATGAGTTATACCTTAACTGGTGTTAGTGCTAATCGCACTCATCTTTACACCGCTGAACTTTACAATGGAGCAGGAGAAAGAATTGGCACCTCAATTGAAAAAATCCAAGCGAGTGTGGATGACAGTAGTATTAACTTTACTATTAATTCCACTGCTACCCCTACCACTTATGCCGGTTCTGGTAGTGAACCACTCGTCACTGGTCAATTAGAAATTAAAGGGCCGCTGAGAGCCAATTCTCGCATCTTAATTTCTGGACGCATTAAAGATGAGGGTGAGTTTAAAGCCTGGCAAGTTTTAACTAATTTATCAGACAATACACTCAATTGGCAATATTCTCAATTACAGCCTGGCATTGAACATCAAGTCATGGCTAGCTTGCAAGTAAATGGAGAAACTGTCAGCAACAGTCAAATTGCTACCATTACACCACCGCAAAAAGGGGTGAACTTAAGCTTAAACACTAATTATTACCTACAAGCTCCTAATTTGCCCATTCAAGTAGAACCTTGCGTCCTTAAAGGTGACGCCTGGGAAACTTCAATCATTATTCCCCAAATTGATTTAGCTGCCCAATATTGGCTGGAAGTTGGAGTCGCCAATAACAAAAATGATTTATACAATCGCAAACATGCGGCTGCTTCCGGTCCTCTAAGTATTAGAGTGGGCAACTTATCTAAAGGCAAAAAGAACTTTGTGCGCTTTAGTTATGCAGTTTGCAGTGGCTGCCATGCTGACAGTAATTTTTCACCTTGGTCAAAAAATTATACTTTTGTGTGTAATTAGTGGGAGAATATTATGAACCAAAATGACTGCCTTTATCCCCTGCAATTAGTCCCCGCTTTTCAAGATTATTTATGGGGTGGCACTAAGTTGCGCGATGTTTATCACAAAGCTGCTCCAGCAGAGTGGCAAAATGTGGCAGAAGCTTGGGAAGTATCCACTCACCCTCATGGTCTAAGTACCATTGCTAATGGTAAATTTGCCGGCCAAACACTACAAGCTTATCTTGAAGTGGCTGGACCAAAAGCATTGGGGAAGCGTTTTACTCAAGCAAACCTGCCAATTTTGGTAAAAATTATCGATGCCGCTGACAATCTTTCTATTCAAGTTCATCCTTTTGATGATTACGCCAGAAAATACGAGAACTCCCCCGGAAAAACAGAAATGTGGTATGTACTAGATGCTGACGAAAAAGCATTTATTTATTATGGTTTCAAAAAAATTATTAGTGCCGATGAATTTGAGCGACGGATTAAAGATAACACCCTGCTAAGCGTACTGCGCAAAGTCAAACTTTCTAAGGGGGATGTATTTATGATCCCAGCTGGCACCATTCATGCCATTGGCAAAGGACTTTTAGTTTTAGAAGTACAACAATGCTGTGACTTAACTTACCGAGTGTATGACTATGCCAGACGTGACAAAGATGGTAATTTGCGCGAACTACACATTGAAAAAGCTTTAGATGTCACTCATTTAGGACCCGCACCCAAAAGAAAAATTGCCCCAGTAATTCCTCTTTATGCAGACGCTAATATCCAAACACTGGTGACATTTAAAGATTTTGTGGTCAAACGCTTAATAGTGGCAGAGAAGATTAAGCTGTTAAGCTTACCCGATACTTATCAAGTATTATTTGTGAGTCAAGGAGAATTACAATTACACTATCAAAATAGCGTGCTATCGGTAAAAACTTTTCAATCAATTTTTATGCCAGCTAATATGGGAGAGTATTATCTTCAAGGTCAAGGAGAGGTTTTACTAATTACCGACAATTAACCCTAGTGTTATAATGATAAAATGATTACCATAAATTTGTTGGTGAGTTCAAGGTATTTGGTGGGACGAAAAATGTTGCGTGAAAGAGCAATTAGTTTTTTGCAAGCCCACCGTCTTGACGCAGTCATTGTAGATGTACACATTGTTGGCCGCACCAAGATTAAAATGCTTAATGAACAAATTGGTCATCAAGGCACTACCGATGTGCTATCTTTTCCTCAATACGACAGCCAAGAAGAAAATTTCTCTCTACCCCCCGGAGTACCCAGACACCTAGGCGACATTGTCATTAGCTTCCCCGAAGCAATTAAACAAGCTAGAAAAAGAGGCAAGTTGGTGGATGAGCAACTCTGGGTATATTTAGAACATGGTTTGCTACATCTGCTAGGATATCATCATGAAGATGACGCGCAAAAAACAACTATTATCCCGCAAAAACCACTCAAATTCTAAAGCTAAAACAACTACTTGGCGCTGGTGGGAGTACACTTACACCATTTTGCTCACTGGTTTAATGGTGGTGGGTTTGTTTTATTGGCAACTGCATGCTAGTTGGAGTAGTTTTGCCCAAATTAGTAATTTAGACTGGCGCCAATTATGGTCAATTTATCAGCAAGCTACTGCTACCACGCCCACCCAAAGTGAAGGCAGAACCAATATTCTACTTTTAGGTAGCGATCAAATGGAATTTCGCGAGCAAAATTATGCTCTCACTGATACCATGATGCTAGTTAGTATTGATTGGCGCCGGCAGCAAATTTATTTACTCCCTCTGCCTCGCGACATGGTAAGCCCCACCAGACAAGTTAAAATCAATGCCTTGTATGCCCTGCTGACTCAAAACAATCCGGAAAATGGCTTAGAACACACCGCTTTAGAACTAGGAGAGCTTTTGGGTGTTCCTATTCATTACCAATTATTAGTGACCATGGCGGATGTGAGCGACTTTCTCACTTTGATTGATGGTGTCGACATCAATGTGGTCAACAGTTTTACTGACTATCAATTTCCCAAAAGTGATGTCGATATTCGCCATGTGAGCGACCCTAAGCTACTTTATGAAACTGTCACTTTTACAAGTGGGTGGCAACATTTAGACGCCAAAAGAGTGCTGCAATTTATGCGCTCGCGTCACAGTGTTGGTGTTGAAGGCAGCGATTATGCTCGCTCAAAACGTCAACAACAAGTGTTACAGGCAGTAGGCAATAAAGTGGGACAGCTGCTATTAGCTGACTTAAAACAATACGATTTACAATTTTTAGCCAAAATTTGGCAATTTTATCAAACTCATTTTGCCAACCAACTTAGTTTTGAGACAGCTTTATCCTTGGTATATCACAACTTAAAACCAGGCAATTTGCCCACCGTACACACCCTTAATCTAGCAATTTACCCAGGAGACGCTCAAGCAAATTTACACGAAAGCAATCGGGGTGGATTTAGTCTGCTTATCAGCAATCTTGCTAATTTGAGACAGGAGATAGCAAGAAAACTTAATTTATCGGAATAAACTGCAATAGCCTGAATTATTTGTTATAATACCACTTGATGGCAAAATTTATTATCAAAGGTGGCAATCACCTTTACGGTTCTGTCAGAGTCGGCGGAGCTAAAAATGCTTCTTATAAAATTCTCTTAGCCAGCTTATTAGCTCATACCCCCTCAAGGCTGTTAAATATCCCACAAATTGCCGAGGTGGAGTTTTGTGCCGATTTAATTCGTTCCTTAGGAGGCAAGGTGGAGCGTAAAGGGGAGAGAATGCTCTCGGTTGACCCTCAAGGGCTGAGTCAAACTCACCTAAGTCCAGAAGCTGGTAATTTTTCCCGAGTTGCCCCCATGTTTTTGCCCATTTTGCTCGCTCGTTTTCATGAAGCTTGGGTACCACTGCCCGGTGGTGATAAAATTGGTAAAAGACCGCTAGAGCGTCATTTTGCTGGTCTGCAAGCACTAGGCGCTAAACTCGAGGTGAGCACTACTGGTATTCAAGCCGTATTGCCACAAAAAAAATTCACTGGAGCAACTTACCGCTTTGAAAAAAATTCTCACACCGGCACTGAAACCGTGCTCCTGGCAAGCGTTTTAGCTGAAGGAATTACTATTTTAGAAAACGCTGCTGTCGAACCTGAAGTCATTGATTTAGTTAATTTTCTCACCGCCATGGGAGCACACATTAAATTAATTCGCCCGCGCACTTGGGAAATTTATGGTACTCCTCATTTATACGGCACAATTTATAAAATTATGCCAGATCGCAACGAAGTTGTTTCTTATGCTTGCGCAGCCCTAGCTACCAAAGGGGACATAGTAGTTGAAAATGCCCGAGAAGCTGATTTACTCTCCTTTTTGCCGGCGGTAGAAAATGCTGGTGGGGGCTATCAAGTGGGTGAATTTGGGATACGCTTTTTTTATTACCAACCTTTACAAGCTACCCAAATTACTACCAGTAAACATCCAGGGTTTATGACCGATTGGCAACCACTGTGGGCGGTAGTCATGGCAACTGCTCATGGAGTGAGTGAAATTCATGAAACCGTCACCCAATCACGCTTTCAATATAGCCAGGCTCTCAGTCAAATGGGCACTAAATTAGAACTTTTTGCTCCCCAAGTTGCCCATCCCGACGCAGTCTATAACTTTAATTTAAGTGATGATGAGCCAAATGCTTGTCACGGTTTGCGCATTTATGGTCCCAGTCAATTTTGTGGGGGAGAATTTTATGTGAGCGATTTACGTTCGGGAGCAACTTTAATTTTAGCTGGTCTGCAAAGCAAAGACACCACCATATTAAACAATATTATCCAAATTGACCGTGGTTATGAAAAATTAGATCAACGACTGCGCCAGCTGGGTGCTGATATTAAACGCCTATAACTAAAATATGCAAATTCTTCATTTTGGTTTTTTGTTTTTATCTTTTTGCCTTTCAATGGTGCTCATTGTGCCTTTTATTAATCTGCTTTACAAGCTTAATTTTAAAAGAGCTAAACAAAAAACTAGTGACCCTTTTTCTCGCCCTACTCCTTATTTTGACCGTTTTAATGCCCATAAAGCTGGCACCCCTGTAGGCGGAGGGATACTGATTATCGCTGTAGTTAGTGTACTTTTTGTGCTTTCTTTTCCGCTATTTTCTTGGTTCAAATATCCCATTAATTACAATTTTGCTCAAAATGCTAATGCCGAAATTTTTGTTTTGTTATTTTCTTTTCTTTCTTTTGGCTTATTAGGCTTATACGATGACATTAAAAAATTTTTTGGTTTCAAAAAAAGTGGTTTTTTTGGTTTACGTTTAGGGCAAAAACTGATTATTCAAATTATTTTAGCTAGCATTATTGCCTGGGTTTTTTATAATGTGTTGCATATTGATTTTGTCAATATTCCTTTTATGGGACATCCACTAACTTTAGGTTGGCTTTATTTACCAGTGGCAGCGTTTATTATTGTTGCTTTTGCGAATGCGGTTAATATTACCGATGGTTTAGATGGTCTTGCTTCTGGCACTTTATTGTTTAGCTTATTTGGTTTGTGGATTATCTCTTTTTCTATTTTAGATATTCCTTTGGCTATTTTTACCACTTTACTCATTGGTAGCTTAATGAGTTTTTTGTACTTTAATGTTTATCCTGCCCGAATTTTTTTGGGTGATGTGGGTTCGCTATCACTAGGAGCAGTATTTGCCGTCATTGGTCTCCTGGTGGGTAAACCCATTGCTCTAGCTGTGATTGGTTTTATTTTTGTCCTAGAAACAGCTAGCTCTTTTTTGCAACTTTTAAGCAAAAAATTTCGTGGTAAAAAAATGTTTGCTGCTGCCCCCATGCATTTATGGTTTCAAATTAAGGGCTGGAGCGAACCTAAAATTGTCCAGCGTTTTTGGTTGGGGCAAATTCTGCTTACCTTGTTTGGAATTTGGATCACTCTACTTTAAGATTTTGTTCTGTGATACACTGTTAATGGCTTATGTTGCAGTTAGAAAAAAAACTCTTAATGATGGTAGTAACCATTTTGTGCCTCCTGGGAGTGTTATTTGTTTACGAAAGCTCTACGGTAGAATCTTTTGCCCTCTCAGGTGACGATTTACATTTTGCCCTCACCCAAGCGATGGGTTTAGTTTTTGGTATTTTAGCCTGGTATTTTGCCAGCAAATTTAATTACCAATGGTACTTAAAATTTCCTTATTTTTTTTATCTTTTAGCTTTAGTAGTAATTGGGCTGTGTTTTTGGTCAGGAATTCCCCCAATTATTAAAGGTAATGTCATTGCTGGTGGAGCCAGGCGCTGGATTTGGATTTTTGGCGTTTCGGTGCAGGTAGCTGAAATTGTTAAATTTTGCGTGCTGATTTTTTTTACTTATTTGCTCCTTAAACAAAATGAAGTAAAAATTTTTTTACTTTATTTAATGCCCATTGCAGGACTTATTTTATTACAAAAAGATTTAGGTTCGCTTTTGGTAATTTTTGCTGTCAGCGTGAGCATCTTCTTTTTATCTGGAGCAACAGCTAAACAATTTATTCCTTTAGGTTTGGGGCTCATGGGGGCAATTTTACTAATGATTGTGCTATCTCCTTACAGAATGAAACGACTCCTGACTTATCTTAATCCTCAAGAAGGCATGCAAGCGGAGAGTTATCACCTTAATCAAGCTCTCATTGCTATTGGCAGAGGTGGAGTTATGGGCAAAGGCATTAGTGGTTCGATACAAAAGTATTATTTACCCGAGGCTAGTTCAGATTCAATTTTCCCTATTATTGCTGAAGAAATTGGTTTTATTGGCGTAAGTTTTATTTTGTTTTTATATTTAGCTTTTTTTTGTTTACTTTACCGCTTGGTAAATTTAGGCTGTCAACATGAAGGTGGCAAAATGATTGGCTACGGAATTATTATGATGTTTTTGAGTCAATTGTTTTTGAATTTAGGAGCTATTTCTGGTCTCATCCCTTTAACTGGCATGCCTTTACCATTTTTATCTGCCGGCGGTTCATCACTGGTATTTTCACTTTTTATGTTGGGAGTAATTTTTAATTTAACCAAGCAAACAGAAATAGTAAAATATAAGCATCGACTTTATGACTAAAATTTTGCTTACTGGCGGTCATTTAACCCCCGCTCTAGCCACTATTGATTACTTACAAAAACACTATCACTATCAGTTAGTATTTGCCGGCAGACAAATTGCTCAAAGCCAAACTGGACAATTGGCGCGAGAAAAAAGTGAAGTGCTTAAACGAGGCATTAAATTTATTGATTTTACTGCCACCAAAAGTGATAATTTTTCACTTTTACTTTGGAGAAAAAGCATTGTTCAAGCAGAGCAAATTCTCCGTAGTGAAAAAGTCACCCTCTTACTGAGCTTTGGTGGCTATCTGGCTCTACCGTTTGCCATTGCCGCCAAAAAACTTCATCTAGCTATTGTCACTCATGAGCAAACAGCTGTTTTTGGCAAAGCTAATCGTGCCATTAATTTGTTAGCTGATTATTGTGGCGTCGCTTTTAAGCATTTAGTTAAAGCTAATCAAACTAAAATTCAATACACAGGCAATCCTTTGCGCGCCGAACTTTTTGCCTCTCAGCCTCAATGCCCTCAATGGTTTAAGTCAGCCACCTGCCCACTGCCATGGATTTATATTTCCGGTGGCTCCCAAGGTTCACAAACAATTAATCGTCACGTCTTAAATATT
>CAUUGB010000020.1:0-15968 GCA_963544615.1 uncultured bacterium
TAGGGATAGCATTTTTAATGCTTTCCATTAGCATTAAATATGCTACGGTGGTGCTTTTGCCTTTACTTTTGGCAATTAATCTGCCAGTTAATTGTTTTCCTTATTGGCAAAAAATTCATTGTTGGTTGCGGGAGAATTTTTTTACTTTGGCAGCATTGCTGTTGCTTTTGCCTTTGTTAAGTAGTAGATCACAATTATTTCATCCTTGGTATTTAACTTGGAGTTTAGCCTTTTATCCTTTGATTGAAAGCAAGCTCCTGCGGCGACTTTTACTGTTGTTTTCTTTCGCTTCACTGTGTCGTTATTTGCCTTTTTTGTTAATTATGGGGTATGATAGCCATACTCTTGCTTATCAACAACTAATTACTAGTTTGCCAGGATTATATTTACTTTATGAAGCGGGTAAGAAATTTTCTCAGCACTATGTGGCGAAAAAATAGTTTTTTACGCCGATGGTTTTATCCTTTATCATGGTTGTTTTTAGTTATATTTTATTTTTTTTCTCGTTTATATCAGTTATTAATTTTGCCTGTTTTTGCTGATGAAGCAATTTATATCTATTGGGCGCAATTGGCTTTAAGTGATTGGGGTCGCTATAGTTTTTATCCCTTAAATGATGGTAAAACTCCCTTGTTTATTTGGCTGTTAATCCCGATGTTAAAAATTTTTACCCAACCACTTTTGGCGGGGAGATTATTATCAGTTTTCTTTGGTTTAGCTCAGTTATTTTTGCAAATTAAATTGGCAGCATTTTTTACGTCCAAAAAAAAATATCAACTCTTAGCAGGATTATTACTGTTGGTTTTGCCCGGATTTATTTTTAATCAGCGCTTAAGTTTAATGGATAGTGCTTTAACTTTTTTTTTGACTTTAAGTTTTTATTTCACTCTTAAAGCTGGTAGACAACTTACCAATGCTCCCAAAGAAAATATTTGGATGAAAGATGCTATTTTAGCTGGGGTTTGTTTGGCACTTTCACTCTGGACTAAATTTTCTGCTTTAATATTTTTACCAGTATTATTAACTAGCTGGTGGTTTTTTATTCCTTTGAAAAAAAATTTTTTTCGTCAGCTATTTAAACAGCAGTTGCCCCTTGTAATTCATTGGCTCATGCTTTTGTGTCTCATTGTTGCCGTTGGCATGTTAGGCTTTTACAGCTTAAAAATTTCTCCCTCATTTAGTCAAATATTTGCTCGAGGTGGAGATTTTTTGTATTCTGGCCGTGAATTCCTAGCTTCACCTCTAGCGATTTTGACTCGAAACGCCATGTTTACAGCTCAAGTTTTAAGCAATTACACTGGAGGGCTATTTTTGTTTTTAACCTGTCTCATCTCTCTACTTTTAGTAAAAAAAAATTCTCAGCCGTTGTTGCTTTTGCTTAGTGGTTTATTGCTTTTAGCTCCAATAGTAATTTTGGGTAAACAAATTTATTCACGTTATTTTTTACCAGTTTTACCATTTTTAATTTTGAGTTTTACTCTTGGTTTATCTCATCTTAATATGAGCCGTTATGTCAAATTTTTTTTGGTGACTGTTATTAGCACCATGGGCATCATTTTTAATTTGACTGCTGTCACCAAGCCAGAGCAATTGCCTTTATTACCAGCCGATCAGGGGCAATACTTAACTCAGTGGTCAGCGGGGTATGGCATTGTCGAAGTGCTCTCTTTATTAGAACAACAATTTAGTTATCAAAACACTTTAGTTTTAACTGAAGGTCATATTGGCACTTTGCCTGATGGACTCCAAATTTATCTTGCTGCTCATCCACAACGTAATCATTGGCGCATTGAAGGTGTGGGTCAACCAGTGCGCTGGGGAAATTTGCAAAAATTTGCCAATTTAATTGCCCAATATCCGCGAGTAATTTTGGTAGTTAATTCTGATAGATTAGCTATTGATAATTTATCGGCTGACCAGCTTTTGGCAACTTATAAGCGACCCCTGCCGCAAACTGCCTCTTTGCAAGTTTGGCAACTTAAATAACTTGATTACTTTTTTTTGCCGAGAATTTTTGCTAGTTTGGCTAAGTCTTTTTGTCGTGATTGTACGTCACCTTTAAGCACAATTAAAATTTTGGTACTTTTTGAAGTGTCGGTGAGTTTAACTTTAGCAGTAGATACGAGTTGCTTTTTACAATCAGCTTCCAATTTTTGACTCCAGTTATCCAGCTCATCATCAGAAGTGAGCGCTAAAGTGCGCTGCTGATATGGTTGGAGCTGATGCTGTTTTTTATAACGAGCTAAAGCCTCAGTGCGGCGCACGCTGGCGCCTTCAGCTACAGTTTGCCGATAAACTTGAATCATGTTTTCTCTGCTGCCGGCTCCCAAAATTGCTCGGGCGTGACTTTCGCTAATTAAGCCTTTGTTGAGACCATCTTTAACTGGATCGGGCAATTCCAAAAGTTGAACAGTTGCTTGAGCATATTGGCGAGACTTACCCAGCCGCTCCCCCAATTGCTCATAGGTGTAATGAAATTCATTCATTAAACGCTTGAGTGCTTGGGCTCTTTCTAAACTATTTAAGTCCACACGTTGAATATTTTCCACAATTGCCATCTCTAACATTCCCTTAGGAGAAGTTTTTACTACATGTACTGGCAATTGCTTAATATTTAATTTTTTAGCTGCCCGCCAGCGTCTTTCTCCAGCCACAATATGAATTCCTGCTGGTGTTTCTACCACTACTAACGGTTCTAGGACTCCTTGAGCCGCAATGGAGTGGATTAATTCTTGAAATTCTGTGTCATCATTGAGTTTAGCACGTGGTTGAAAGGGGTTAGGTTGTAAACTAGCAGTGGGAAGAAATTTGATTTTGGTGTCTGGTTGATTAACAGAAAGAGAATTAAGCATAATTTGATTATACAACAAAGCCCATTGTCTGCCCACCTTTAAGCAAGGAAATGAATTTGCGGCATTTACGCTCACGCTAATTGCTCTCTTAAGCTATAATTAAGAAATATGGACAATTTGGTTTTACCAACTAGCAGTTTATATATTCTGCATCGCTTACAAAAGAGTGGTTTTGAGGCTTTTTTAGTGGGAGGGGCAGTGCGTGATAATTTAGGGATTACTTTGGGTTTACTACCCAGTCATCATTTGCCAGCCGAAATGGATTATGATTACACCACTAATGCTACACCCGAAGAGATTATGCAGGTATTCCCTGAGAGTTTTTATCAAAATGAATTCGGAACTGTCTCGGTGACCAGAGAAAATATCGCTCAGGAATTGACTAAATTTAATTTGTCACCGGAAAAAACCCCCTTAGCTGCCCACAGCCACCCCACTCCTGCCGCAATTGCCATTAGTGAAGCTAGCAGAGTGCATGAATCACTGTGTTTACCACAAGTGGCGGTACCAGAACAGGCAGAAAGTAATTACGAAATCACTACCTATCGGGTGGGAGAAAAATATGAACATGATTGTCGTCATCCTAGCTGTATGGCATGGGGAAAAAAGTTGACCGACGATCTTTCGCGGCGTGATTTTACCATTAATGCTTTAGCACTGGGTGTAGATAGCAAGTATTTAGAGCAAATTTTTTCGCAAAAAAAAGTTGCCAGAGAGTACTGCATTGATAAAGCTTACTATCAGTTGATTGATAAATACCAAGGTTGGCAAGATTTGCAACAGAATTTAATTCGCTGTATTGGTGAGAGTAATCAGCGTTTTCGTGAAGATGGCTTGCGCCTGATGCGTGCGGTACGCTTGAGTGTGCAACTTAATTTTGCCATTGAGGAGCAAACTTATTTGGCCATTGGTGAAAATGCCTCTCTTTTAGAGCAAATTTCTTTTGAGCGAATTAGAGATGAACTTTTTAAAATTCTCTCTAGTGACTATCCCCGAGAGGGAATTATGCTTTTGGAAGAGACTGGTTTGCTCGCTTACATTATTCCCGAATTGCTCGACTGCAGAGATGTGGCACAATCTGGACATCATTTAACCGATGTTTGGGTACATTCGCTCTCAGCCTTAGCAGCCTGTCCTAGTAGTGATCCTTTGGTTCGTTTGGCTACTTTACTTCATGATATTGGTAAACCTGCGACCCAAAAAATGATTAATGGTAAATACACTTTTTATAATCATGAAATTGTGGGGGCAAATATTGTTTATCAAATTGCTCAGCGTCTGCGTTTGTCGCGTTTGCAAACTAAACGTTTAGTTTGTTTAGTGCGTCATCATATGTTCTCTTATGATCGCCATCATAGCGACGCTGCTATTCGCCGTTTTATGCGCAAAGTTGGTTTAGAAAATCTCAACGACATTTTAGCAGTACGTGAGGGGGATCGTTTAGGTAGCAATGCAGCTAAAACTTCTTGGCGATTGGAAGAAATGAAAAAACGCATGATTGAGCAATTACATCAACCCCTGCAAGTACGCGATTTAGCTGTTGATGGCAATGATTTAATCAAAGAGTTGCAGCTTTCCCCGGGTCCAGTTTTGGGGCAAATTTTGGGTAAACTTTTAGAAATGGTGCTAGAAGATAGCAGTCTTAATACTAAAGAGAAACTTTTAACCTTTTCACGTCATATTTTGTCAGGAAAAAAATAATTTAAGACTGCAAAAAAAGTGCTTCATCACTATTAAGCATACCCCCACGCAGTTTTATGGGGTAGACTCGTTGTTTATCTAAAAGCCAGTTTAAATCAAGAGTGAGAGTAACAATATATAAATTAGGAGTAGCTTCACCATTAATTTCACCTTGACGGATATTAAATTTTATCTGTTGACTTTTTGCTCCCATAGCATCGGTGGCTTGCCAGTTGGCCAAGCGAAATAAATACTGCTGGTTGTTTTTAGTAAAATAATAGGTGCCATTGCTGCCGCCATCAATACTTAAAGGTGAATGTTGCAAATTTACGCCGTTATCAGTTTGGAGTAAAAAGCTAAAACGATTATAGGGTAATTGGCAATCATCAGCTTGTCCACTTAAACTTAAAAGCTGGAGACAAGTAGTATCAAAATTACTGCGGTCACCAATCACAATCTCGCTCTCAATGCCAACTCCAGGAAGCAGACGATAATTAAGATCGGTATTTTTACCCACTGCTAAATTTTCTACCACATCATAGGCATTTTCATGTCTCACTTGAGTATGGGTGGTGATGTTGTTTTTTTGTGATAAAACTTGATTAATATCTGCTGTGGGTGAGGCGAATTTGTCACCCAAGATTTCTTTAGCAAGTTGGAGCGAATTTGCCGCCGGCAAATTATTTGCTGTGGTAATTTGTTCTTCACTAATGCCTAAAGAAAAAAGCTGCCATTCAATGCCGGGGTAATATTCTCTAAATTGTTGTGGTAGGCTGGTTAAACTTTCCCAAAGATTGGGCTGCACTTCACTGTTGTTTGTTTCTTGGTTATTTTCTTTGGTAACTTCAAAGCGCAACCAAGCGCTCGTCGGCTCATCTTTGGCACCAAATTCAGCTCTAAAATTAGGATTAACAGCTAAATATAAACTGCGCGAGCGATCACTGGCAGGAAAAACTTTAGCATTAAGTTTAAATTTCCCTGGTAATACTTGATAAAAAAGCGATCCTTGCCCTATAAAAGCTATTAGTAAA
Organism: uncultured bacterium; assembly: GCA_963544615.1. Classification (GTDB taxonomy): domain Bacteria; phylum Patescibacteriota; class Microgenomatia; order UBA1400; family PJMF01; genus CAUUGB01. Next base: position 5,564 of record CAUUGB010000020.1, read on the forward strand.
AGCAGTCCCAATGCTCCTACACTAGCGGTGGTGAGTATTAACCACTTTTTTTTCATTAATTCATTATAACATTGTTTTAAAATTTAATATTTAATTCTACTTGAGGATGTACTAACTCGCCCTCTAAATTTTGCAAATCACCCAAGCGTTTAACTAATTCATCGGCAGCCATGCGGTTTTGTTGTAGGGCACTTTGCTCTTGCTTTAGATGAGCAATGTCTCTGTTGGTAAAAAAATTTTTTACTAAAACTACAAGCAATAAAATGGTGACTAAAATAAATAGTCCCAAAAGAATTTTTTTAGCTAGTGGCAACCAATTATTTGTTGACATTTTATTCCAAATTAGCGTAAAGTTTTAGGCTAGCTTCCATTTCACTCACTACCGGGTTAATTTTATTTTTTAAGTTAAAATACTGTTCGCGACTATTAACTTTATCAAGTAGCGGTTCTACCTGAGCTAGATTTTCTTTAATGGTAGTCAGCGAGCGTTTAGTTTGGGCTAAAATTTTCTCTTTTTGACCTTTGTCAACTTCATTTTTAGCTTCTTGAAGAATACGACTTTGTTGCTGTAAATATAAGTTGGTGTAATCGTCTAGAATTGCTTTGACTTCACTGTAATAAATCAGGGCAAAAGCACGGAAAATTGTTTCGCTGCCACTGGCATTTAAACGGGCAAAATCGTCATCACTTTTATACAAGCCATCTCTGGCACTAAAATTAGCATCTAGGTTTTGATAACTTGCCAGCTCTTGTTTTAGATTAGCTTTAATACTACTGGTGCGCTGTTTTTCCACAGTGAGTGCATAGTAATCTAATAAGCTACTGAGGTAAAGGTTGAAAGCAATCATGGTTTGATTTCTGGCGATAAAGGTAGTTTTCGCGCCTGATAGAGTGCCAGCTAAATGCTCTTGAGAATTGGTGCGGGCATAAAGTTGTCTTTGTCGATCATAGCTGGCATAGCTACTTTTGTAGCTTGCTAAAGCTTTACTAAACTCTGTCTTAGCTTGTTGGAGTTGACTGCTTGTGGCTGCAACTAAATTTGGGGTAGTCAACCAACAACACAAACAGCAAAACAACAGCAAACCAAATCTTCTCATGGCTAAAATTATAGTTTATCCGCAATATTTAGTCAATTTACCTTGTATGTCACTATTACTTTTTGCTCAGGATGTAAATTTGCCCGCACCAGCAACTTTAGTTTTATTTATTCTTATCAAAACAATTAGACCACCAATAAATTTAGCTTACTTTTTTAATTTGACTGTTTCAATTTGTTTTTGGCGCATTAAAGTATTGGCTTGGTAAAGCGACTCAAATGTGCCACAATCTAGCCAATAACTGTTGACAAAAGTTACCGCCAGTTTACCTTCTTTAAGATAAAGATTATTGATATCGGTAATTTCTAACTCTCCTCTAGCTGAGGGTTTAATTTGAGTAATTTTTTGTAAACAAGTGTTGTCATATAAATATAGGCCAGTCACAGCATAGTCACTTTTAGGACATGAGGGTTTTTCTACAATTGAGAGAGCTTTCATTTCTTTATTAAACTCAACTACTCCAAAACGCTTTGGATCGGCAACTTTTTTGGCAAAAATTTTGCCCCCAGTTTTAAAATTTTTAATGTCAGCGGTAAAATCATCACCATAAAGATTATCACCCAAAATCAATGCCACACTGTCTTTACCAATAAAGTTTTTACCAATGGAGAGAGCTTGGGCAATTCCTTCGGGTTTTTCTTGAATTTCGTAGCTAATTTTGCAATTGTAAGCGCTGCCGTTACCTAAAAGTTTGAGGAAATCGCCGGCATTGCTAGGAGCAATAATCACCAAAATTTCACTAATACCAGCTCTAACTAAAGTTTCAATTGGGTAAAGCACCATGGGCTTGTTGTAAATTGGCAGCAGTTGTTTGCTGGTTACCTTGGTAAGGGGACGCAACCTGGTGCCGGCACCTCCGGCTAAAACAATACCTTTCATTTTGCCTCTCTTTCTTTAATATTAATGCCTAATTCTTGCAAAAGTTGTGGTTTAACTTGGTTGGGAGCCGTCATGACCGCCACTTTACCACTGCCAGTAGTGGGGAAAGCGACTACCTCTTTAACCGAAGTTTCTTCAGCTAAAACCATCGCTAGTCTATCTATGCCTAAAGCTAGGCCGCCGTGTGGGGGAGTGCCCAAGTCAAAAGCTTGCAGCATATGTCCAACACTGGCTTCAATTTCATTTTCACTATAGCCCATTATTTTATAAGTAGCCGTGAGGGTATCACGAGTGTGAGCTCGCAAACTACCACCGCCAACTTCATAGCCATTGCAAACTAAATCATATTGAGCTGTTAAAATGTTGGCAATATTTTTTCCAGCAAGTAAATCTTGGTGAAATTCTGCTAAAGGAGCAGAAAAAGGATTGTGGGTAAAAGTCCAGCCACTTTTGCCATCAGCTACTTCGGCAGCATCGGCTTTATCTACTTTTTTGAAAAAAGGAAAATGGGTTACCCAAGCAAAAGCTAGTACTCCCTGTTTTTTTTCTGCTGTGGTGCGCAAATCAAAGCGATCAGCCCCAAATTTATTCATAGCTTGCTGGTAGGTAAAGCGAGGAAAAACTTGTTGCTGCAGTTTACCGCCAATTTGGGTAAGACTTTTTTTCAGCAAATTTTCCACAGTGTCCATTACTTGCTCAATTTTATCTACATAGGCCATTTCTAAATCCAACTGAGTTAGCTCTAAAAGGCGATCGGCGCGCAAATCTTCGTCGCGAAAACAACGTGCTATTTGAAAATATTTTTCAAACCCTGAGGCCATCAGTAACTGTTTGTATTGTTGGGGACTTTGTGGCAAGGCATAAAATTCTCCTGGTTGTAAACGAGAGGGCACAATAAAATCACGGGCACCCTCTTTGGTAGCTTGAGTGAGAAGAGGAGTTTCAATTTCAATAAAATTTTCTTGATAAAAATTTTCTCTTAAAGCTCTAATTAAGCGATGACGCAAGCGAATATTTTTTTGCATTCGCTCTCTTCTTAAATCTAAATAGCGATATTGCAAGCGCACTTCTTCACTCACTTGTTTGCCGTCATCATTAACTAAAATGGGCAAATCTTTAGCAGCTGACAACAAGGTGTAGCTTTTTACTTCCAGTTCTAACTCACCGGTAGCCAGATGAGGATTAATTTGACCTGTGGGTCTTTTTTTCACCATCCCAGTTACGCTAATAACTGATTCCATTTTCAACTCACCAAGCATTTTGTAGCCAACAATTTGCAAGCTCCCACTTTCATCACGCAGATCGATAAAAGTGACTTTGCCGTGATCGCGTTTGGTGGCTACATGGCCAGCTAAGGTAACTTCTTTATCAATATTATCTGGGGTTTGCTTAATTAAAATCCGTGACATCAATACTGATTATATCACGGGTAATTGGAGTGTTTTTAAGTTTTATCCATAGTTTGTTTTTGGGGAAAAATAACCAATTGACACCAAAGTGGCTAATTTTTGTGCTTAAAGTTGCCAGGCCATGGTTGTCAATGAGGAATCATCTCATCAAGCAAAGTTGGCTTGATTTAATGTTAACGGTTACTTCAAGAACTCCCCATGATACAATTTAGACTGTTAGTTAAGGAAATTTTTTGTGAATATAGAAAAATACGCCCAGAAATATCGTCAAGACTCTAAAGTAGAGCGCATTATTCCTCAAATGCTGCAAAAGTATTTACAAAAACATCGCTTTACTACTTTTTTAGATTGTGGTTGTGGTGATGGGGTGCTTTTGTTAATTATTTTATCGACAAGCAAATTTTTAACTGGTAAAAAAATTTTTGCTTGTGATCTTTCTCAAATTAGAATTAAGCGTTTGCAAAAGTTGCAGCAAATGTTTCCCGAAAGTAAAATTACTGCTAGAGTAGATGATGCTCAAATTCTCTCGTCTTTTGCTCAAAGTAGCATTGATTTTTTAGTTAGTTCTCAAGTGATTGAACACGTGGATGATGACGCCATGCTCAAAGCTGTCAGACGAGTTCTGAGCACGGGTGGCCTTGCCTATTTGACTACTGTATACAAAAAAAAATGGGCATGGTATTTTTATCGCCATCAGCGTCAATGGGTTTTAGATCCCACTCATTTGCGTGAATACACCGCTGACAGTCAATTAACTTCACTAATAAAAAAACATGCGCTTAAAATTATTGAACAGAAAAAAACTCCTTTAGTTTATACTTTGGCACTGCCATTTAGTTTTTTGAGAGAAATTAAAATTCCAATTTTGGGTTACTATATTTGGGAATTGGTGGTACAAAAATGACGGCAATTAAGTATTATTTTTGGTTGGGTACCACAGCTGAATGGATTAAAATGCGTCCATTACTGCGCTTGTTTGTTAATAATGGTCAAAAATTTAGGATTATTGCTACTGGGCAGAATAATTTGCTAAATAATCAAGATTATGTTAATGATGGCCTGCCAGCACAAACTATTTTTTTGTCTAAGCGAGCAATTAAAAAAACTCTGTGGGGTTTACTGGGTTGGTGGTTGGTGACTTTTTTTGCTAGTATGCCTCAACTGGGTAGAATGTGGCGCGCTCAACAGCATGCCTTTTTAATTGTTCATGGCGATACTGTTTCTACTTTAATGGGGGCTTTACTGGGAAAACTTTTTGGGTTAACCATAGTGCATATTGAAGCTGGTTTGCGCTCTTTTAATTGGTGGTCACCTTTTCCCGAAGAAATTAATCGTTTTTTAGTTTCTCATTTAACTTCGCTGCATTTTGCTCCTAATGCTTGGGCGGTAAAAAATTTACATCGTCTTGGGGGAATGAAGGTTAATACTAAACAAAATACTCTCTACGACAGTTACCAAAGCATGCAGCTTAAAAAAGGCCCACTTAGTTTAGCTAATCAAGTTTTACCAGCTAAATATTTTATTTTAGTTTGCCATCGTCAAGAAAATTTAGCCAAAAAAAAGTTACTAGCTAATATTCTTACCTTAATTGATAAAGAAATTCCAGCCTTATGGCAGTGTGTGTTTATTGTTCACGAAAACACTCGTGTATATTTGCAGCGGCAAAATTTATTAAAAAAATTACAACAAAATCAACACTATATAATTAGTAATCGGGTGGATTATTCTTTGATGATGTCTTTAATTAATCAGAGTGAATTTATTTTAACTGATGGCGGGAGCAATCAAGAAGAGTGTTATTATTTGGGTAAGCCTTGTTGTTTGTTGCGCCGCTGCAGTGAGAGAATTGAGGGGTTGGGAAAAAATGTATTTTTAAGCAAAAACTGTATGCCTGCAATTGCTGATTTTATACACCATTATCAAAAATATCGCTTTGCTCCACTATTAAGTGAGCATTCTCCAAGTAAGATAATTTATCAATATTTACTAAATAATAAAGAGAGTATGAAAACATGAGGATTAAAAAATATTATTTAGCGATGAAATCATTTTGGCAACGCAAAGTTAAAGTGGGGTTTTTATTGCCTGCTAACGCTTTGGTAATTGATATCGGCTCTGGTGATAAGCCATTTTGGCGAGCAGATGTTTTTTTTGATAATCTGCAATTAGATAATTGCCAGCGTAATACTAATGCGCCAGCAATTACTAACATGGGACTTTTTATTAGCGGAGATATTGGTAAAGTAACTAAGTTTCCTCATCACTGTTTTGATTATTGTTTTTGTGCTCATCTGCTAGAACATGTGGATAATCCCGCGGCAGTAATCAAAGAGATAATGCGCATTGCGGCGGCAGGTTATCTTGAGGTGCCCAATGGCACCAACGAAACCCTCTCACCATTTGTGAGTCATTTGTGGGCAATTTATTTAGATGGTGACACTTTGGTGTTTCGGCGCAAAACCAAAGACGATCACGCAGTTTGGCTGGCTAATTATACTAGTTTTCATCGCGGCTACAATAGCTTAGCTAAACCCTTTATCAGTTACCATTGGCGGGGAAGTATTAAGTATCGCATTATTGATTGTCCAGTAAATCAGCGTTACTATCCTGCCAAAGTAGCTACTCCTACTATGTTGGTTAAACCGCAAACTTTAAAAACTTACGGTTCAGTATATTTGTTAATTGTGCGTTTTTTAAGAAAATTTTTTTATCATTGTCAGCAGAAAAAAAAGCGTTTACAAAAAATTGCGCAACTTTATGCCTAAAATTTTAATCAGTGTGGTAATTCCTACTTACAATTCTGCTGCCACTCTCAAGCATTGTTTAAGTTCGCTTAAAGCTCAAAGTATTAGTGACCAGTTGGAGATAATGGTTGTTGATGGAGGTTCTAGTGATGCTACTTTAACAATTGCCCAACATTATGGAGCCAAAATAATTAAAAATCCCCAGCGATTGCCAGAACCAGCAAAGCTAATTGGTCTTTTTGCGGCTAGGGGAAAATATGTCTGTTTTTTGGATAGTGATGAGGCTTTAGTAAATAAAACCCAGTTACAGCAACGTTTGAAATTTTTTGCCAGTTGCCCTCAAGTAAAAATGATTACCTTAGATTATTGTCAACCAAACGCCAACCTTTCTATTCATTCTTTATATACCAATCAGTATGGTGATCCTTTTACTTTATTTTTGTGGGGGAGTAAAGCTTTTAGCAACGTTGAGCGTTATCATCAAAAATTAGTTAAGAGAATTAATAACTGGCATATTTTTAGTCATCAACTTGGCACTACTTATGTGGTGGCCGACAGTGGTTCTACAACTTTTGAGCGTCGGCTATTAAAAGAGCAGGCTTCTCGTTGGGGAAGTATTGTTTCAGCAGTAGCAGCATATGCGCAAACATACCCTTATTTTGGGATTATTACTGCTGATGCTGTGGATCACAATCCCCATTTAAGTTTGCGTTTGTATTTACAAAAACTTAAATTTAGAGTAATTAATAATATTCACTATCCTCAACAAGCTGGCTTTGCGGTGCGAGCCAAGTGTTTTTCTCGCTGTAAAGCTTATTTGTTTTTACTTTATTGTTTATTGCCTTTTTGGCCTATGGTTGATACTTTAATTTTAATAGCTAAAAGCCAACGTTTAGGATTTGCTTACCATTTGGTTTATACCTACTATCTATTTATAACTATTGGTTGGCAAATGGGGCGCAAAATTTTTCATCTGCCGCCAAAAATTAACAGTTATGGTAAATAAAAATTATCTGCATATTTGCTACGCTTGCGACAACCATTATGTTTTGCCGGTGGGGGTAAGTATGGTGTCAGTTTTGGATCATTTGCCGCCTGGTTCGGTTTGTTTTTGGATTTTAGATGCAGGCATTTCTGCCAGCAATAAAAAACGATTTTTGCGCCTAACTCATAAATATGCTGCTAAATTACATTTTTGCCCTGTGAGTAATGTATTGCAGCAATTGGCAGCTTTGGGAGTAAGAAAGTGGCTGAATAATTCTCTGGCTACTTATGCAAGAATTTTTATTGCTGATTTATTGCCATCTTTGGTGAAGCGCGTAATTTATTTAGACGGTGATACTATTGTTAACCAAGAACTACTATCTTTGTGGCAAATGCCGATGAAAAATTATGCCCTAGCGGCCGTGGTAGAAGCAGCTCATCAGCGGATTAAAATTAGCCGCAATATTCCTCAAAGTGGCAATTATTACAATGCTGGTGTATTAATGATTAATCTGCCCATGTATCAAAAACAGCACTTAAAAAATAAGATGCTGGATCATTTGCGCAGTGTACAAGCTGATTATTTATATGTAGATCAGGATTTAATTAATATTTGTTGTCACCAAACTATTATGCGCCTACCGATTAAATATAATATGACTCATCCATTTTTGCTTTGGAATAGAAAGCAGTTGCAACATATTTATCATTACTCGGAGAATTTTTACTCTACTCAAGAATTACTTGAAGCACAACAACAACCAGCAATTATTCATTTTGCTGGTGAATTTTTGGGTCGGCCGTGGGAAAAAAATAACATTCACCCCTGGGCATATTTATTTGATGATTATTGTCAGCAATCTCCATGGAAAAATTATCAGCAAAAAGTCAAAAAACTTGCCTCGATTATTAAAGTGCAAAGATTTTTATATCAACACTTACCTCGTAGTATTTTTGTCAAAATCAACAGCTGGGCAACTTTTATTAATAGTATTAAGTATTACTAGTTATTTATGTGGAAAAAAATCCGTTTATATATTTCTCCTTTGTTTTTACAAAGATTTCTTTTAAGAAAGAAACTCCTTGAATTAATTCGTCAATATCGTTTTTCAGGACAAGTACTAGATGTAGGTTGTGGCAATAAGCCTTACAGGCAATTGTTTAAGTATAGCAGCAAATATTTGGGCATTGATTTTCCCAATTATTCCCTTAATAAAGATAGCAGTTTTTCTCCACCTGATTATTTTTTTACCTCAGAGTATAGTCAAAATTATCGCCTACCTTTTGCTGCCAATCAATTTGCGCACACTGTTTCTTTTCAAGTGTTAGAACATCATCCACAACCACAAAAGCTTTTAAGCGAGATGGCACGAATTACCAAAAAAGGTGGCTATATATTGTTAACTTTTCCTTTTATAGGTGGCCTTCATGAAGAACCACATGATTATCAGCGCTTAACTCATTATCAAATTCAGCGGTGGGCAAAAGATAATCACCTTAAAGTCACCACAGTTCATCGTTTGGGTTCACTGGCAGGGGTGATTTCGGTGCTACTTAATGAGCAGTTAGGCTATTTTGCTTCTGGGGGAAAGTGGCAGTATGTTTTAAGTGTACCGGTGCATTTCTTTTTATTAGCTGGGCAATATTTAGCACTGTTAGCCGATTTATTGTGGCGCAGCAAAACTATTTTTATCAATTATGTGATTGTTTTGCAAAAGTAAATTGACGGTTAATACTTTAGCACTGTTGGTAATTTGGGGTGAGTTATAGGTAATTAATGAGAGTTGTAGGTTTTGCTGTTTTGCTAAATAAACTTAGTGTTTTAATTGGGAGTGTTTTTATCTTTGCCCACCAGTAAACGCAGTGCCGGGAAGAGAGAAAACAAGATGGTTGCCATGGTACTTAAAAAAAGTACCACCATGGTTAAGCCAAATAATGCCAAAGCCGGGGTGTGCCAAAAAGATAAATTATTTAAACCAAAGTCATAAAACACATCCAAATGAATAAAAATTACCTCATGGAAAATATAAATTCCTAAAGTCAGACTGGCAAAAAAGCTCAGTAATTTTTGTATGGCAAGGTTGGTAAATATTTTTGCCTGACAGCCTAAAATCCAAATAAAAGCACCTACACTCATCATGACTATCCAAGGCAGATGATAGTTAAGACTATAAGACGCGGCTCCTTGAATGGCACCAACATGACTAAAGGCAATTTTTTTAGTGAAAAAATCAACTAAAGTGCTCATTGTCAATCCAGTGAAAAATAAATATTTACCCCAATTTGTGTTTTGGTATTTGGGAATGAGACGAATTAAATATCCCAACAGAAAATACCCCACCCATAATATCCAGCGCCACTCATTAAGCACAGCTTCATTGACTAAAGGATTAAAAATAAAATTCAGTATAGCACTCATGCTTATTAGCAAAAATAAAACTATAATGTATTTAGCCAAAGAATATTGATGTTGTGCTTGCTTTTTGGTAAAAAGTAATCCCCAAAGGGGCAAGAGTAAATTCAAGCCAATTAAAGCGGCAAAAAAATGTAAGCTGCCGCTAGCAATAAAAAATCTCCACCACAGGGTTGACAGTGATAGGAGTGGGAGGGATAAAGCTGAATTATGCAGATGGCAAGAAACTAAACCATTTGTCCAACTGGCAATAATCCATAAAAAAATAAAAGGCAGAAGTAAGCGGAGTAAAACTCGCTTGATTAATTTAGTTGGTGAGTAGTTTTTGCCAATGGTTAAGTAACCACTGGTAAGCATAAACATTGGTACGCCAGTACTGGCAAGCACCCGTAGCAATAAGATTAAATACCACACTAAGCTTCGAGAGAAAAAGTAATCAGCACGATTAAGATAACCATCAGAAAGATGTAAAAAAACCACTCCAATGATAGCGCTAATTTTAATCAAATCTAACTGATAATTTCTCTCTTTCATGCCTGTGATTAAACCCTTTATTTTTTTCCTAACTTAATGCGTAATTATTGTATCATGGTGCTGATAGCATTGTTTACTTGGCGGCAGGATGGGGAACCACTTATGAATAAGTTCACATCCATTAAATAAGCTCACTGACCAACCTCAAACACATTTCGGACTATAAACCTATAGGTTTATAAGAAAGGGTAGTAATGGGAGTTAATGCTTTTAAGGGGTATTAAATTATCTTAGTCCGACAAATTATTGGGGAAATATTATTCCGAAAAGTAGTGAACTTATACACAGCACGTATTGTGACAGATACATATTGAACACTTTATCCACTCATAAAACTCTCTAGTT
>CAUUGB010000021.1:0-15467 GCA_963544615.1 uncultured bacterium
GATAACTACTCAAGAAGCGACCCATCCCGCCACCACCGGCGGCCACCATAATCCGAGTATCGAGGCTAGTGGGGTTATCCCAATTACCAGAAGAAAGGCGGAAATCAGTAGCGCCACCACCAGCACCGCCATAGTCGCTGCCGTATGCACCCGTCGCCCCACCACCGTTATATCCACCGGTAGTTTGTCCACTGCCACCCACTTGTCCTTGAGAGCCAGTATGCAGATAAATGACTTGATCTTTTTGCAAGTAGACAATGCCACTAGTGTAGCCTCCACGACCAGCTAAATCACCTGTGCCTGCTCCAGCACCTCCCCAAGCTTCAAAGCGGTAGTAACCAGCTTGAGGAGCACTAAAGGTTTGCTCATTACCAGTAGGGGTAAAGTCTAATTGTTGATAGTAGGTGTAGGGAGTGGGAAAGGTCAACTCTTCGCTGGCAACTTTAAGCGCTACATTAACCGCTCCAGGAGCGTGAGCTGGGACACGAGCTTGAATGGTGGTGTCATTAACTACTGTTAATTCACTGGCTACTTGATTATCAAAGAGAACTTGTAAATCTGAGGCCGGCACACTAGTAAACTGCGAGCCGTAAATAGTTAACAACTCACCTCCAAGGCTAAAGCCTTGCTGGGGAGTGAAGGAAGAGATTTGCACGCTGGTAGCAGTATTGCTTAAAGCAGTAATTCGGGCATGACCGCCCCCTTGATTGCCAGTTTGCAAGAAACCGGTTTGCGGATGAGGGAGCGTTTCTGCCCCAGAGCGCATTTGAGTATCACGGAAAACCTTACCCGAATAATGCCAAGAACAGATAACATCAGTGGTACCCTCACTGCAAGTTTGCTGACCACTGGCATTAGTACGCGGGGTTCTATCGCCAGCAGCTTTAATTGCCACCGCTCCCAGATGACCGGAAACATATGAACTACCACCGCCACCACCATGATGGCCTCCCCCACCGCCATAATAGCCGCCACCGCCACCGCCGCCATCTGACGTTGAGCCACCAGCACCAAACCCTCCCGAAGTACCAGAGGCATATTGCGAACCACTACCACCAGCAATTTGTCCTCCACCACCAGCAGTGTAATAGTCAGCAGTACCTGCTCCTTTAAGACCTCCAGCATGTTGACCAGGGCGATTTACACCAGAGCGAGCCGCACCGCCGCCACCGGCAGCGACCATTAAACGTGAATCTAAACTTAAATCATCATTCCAAGCACCAGTTACTAAACGAAAATCCGTCGCCCCACCACCAGAACCGGCATTGCCACTACCGTAATTGCCCCCACCGTTAAAAACTGAATTAGCACCTACTCGTCCCTGAGCACCTAAATAAATATATAAAGTTTCGCCTTGGCGTAAATAAAGACTGCCCTTAGTGTAACCACCAAAACCAGCTCTCGTGGGAGAGTCTAGCTCGCTACTGCCTCCTCCTGCTGCTCCCCAAGCCTCCAGTTGATAAAGCCCATTAGCAGGAGCGGTAAAAGTATGCACCACCGCAGCATCATAATCTTCATTATCGTAATCAATACTTTGAGTAAATTGATAACTAGAGGGAAACTGATAAATATCACTGCCAAAAGTAACTTTTATTGCTACTTCGCCCACTGCATGCGCTGGAGTTATTGCTGTTAAAGTGTGATCATCAACTAGAGCTAAATTAGTTGCCAGTGCTTCACCAAAATAGATTTGCAATTGGCTTAAATCAAGACTACTAAAGCCTACTCCTTTAAAGGTAACTGTTTGTCCACCCCAAGATAAACCTTTGGTAGGCGCAAAGTTACCCCAATAAGCACCACCAGTAGTGCTATCACCCAAAAAACTTACCCGAGCAAAACCAGTCGCTTTGTCGTAATCAGGCATTTTGCTGCGATTATCATTGTGCCCTTGACCTAATTGATAATACCCTCCAGCAGGACTAGGCATACGCTGAAGTGATCCCACTTGATTAGTCCAACGACGACCCTGACCATCAATCATCACCGTATCAAAAAATACTCTGCCGGAATAATGCTGGCTGCAAAGAGCATCGCTACTATTATCGCTGCAAGCTACTCCTTGGCTATCAAGGCGCGGGCTGCGCGGTTGAGCCATATCATCAGCACTGGCAATGGCCACACTCCCCGTGTGACCGGAAATATATGAACTGCCACCGCCACCAATATAACCACCCCCACAAGAAGCACCACCATAATAACCACCACCAGCCGCTCTATAACTATCAGCTGCACCTTGACCAAAACTACTTTGATAACCGGCAAACAATTGCCCTGCAAAAGAAGGTTGATACTCATTATTATTATCACGATAACAATTGGCAATCACATTTGAAGTTAAACCTCCTGCGGCTCCAGCAGCCTCAGCCCCATAACTGCGAGACACCCCTCCTCCTGCTGCCACCATCAGGCGTGAATTAAGGCTGAGAGGATTACCAGGAGTTTCGTCACCTTTATCTAAGCGCCAATCAGTGGCTCCACCAGCAGCATAAGAACTATACACCCCACCACCATTATATGAACCATATTGCCAAGAACTCCCGACCACCGCATATAAAGTGTCTCCTTGTTGGAGTAAAATGGTGCCGGCAGTATAAGCACCATCATTAAGCGAGCCTTTATTAGCTGCCGCTCCCCAAGCTTCCAAACGATAAAGACCGGTGCGAGGGGCAGTAAACTCCTGAAAAGTGCCCGTATAAGGAAAGTGCAAACCTGAGAACACTTCTAGCGTTTGACTAAAATCTGCCACCCATTGCCCTTGGTCATCAAGTAAAGTGACACTGGCTAAAAGATTGCCAGCCGTCACCGTGGCCGGCACCAAGAAACTAATGGTGGTATTATCGTCAATATTAAAATTATCAATCACTAACTCACCTAATTTAATGGTGAAATTGTGCTGACGATACTGAGCAAAACCAAAACCTTTAATCTGCAAAAGAGTTCCCACTGCTACTGCTTGAGGAGTAAGTGCCTGAAATTTAGCCTGTCCATTACCCAAAACACACCGCACAGGAAAAGCTTGTGTGCGATAAATATAACCTCCAAACTGAGCAAATTCAGTTTTGAGGTTTAAATTATTAGCGCTAGTAGATAGTGCATAAACAAGCTGATTTTGACTTAAAGAAGTGGTGTAAACAGCCACTTTACCTTGGTTAGTACTATGCGTTGAGCCACCCTCGTAATACCCAGAATAAATATTCTTAAAACCTGCTTGAGAGCGCCACCAATCGCAAACTTGATCGTTACCAAAACGACAACGCCTGGTTTGTCCCGTACCACCGTTAGCGCGATCAAGAGTGGCATAATCACCTTGTTCTCCTCCCAGAGGCAGCACCCAACCACGCGGGCAAATACCCATCACCCGCTGATTATCAGCAGGTAAATCGGCACCAGTATACCCCTCATACCCCAAAGCATTTTGCATCGCTGCTGGCCAATTGTAATGATAACCACACCGATGAGCCCCTGCTCCAGAGCGACAATATTCATTGTACGATGAAGTGCTAGCGCTAGGATCACCACAGTCACCCAGTAAAGTATTACGACTGCCGTCAGGAGGATTTAAGCCATTAGTGGCAGTAGCTAAAGCGTTAGGATAAGTGTAGGCACGACGTACCCCACCTTTGCCCGCACAATAATCACCACTGCCGTTTTCTCCACCCCCATAAGCTAAATTATCTACCATCCAACATTTGCCATCGGCAAATTTGCGCACTTCGTAAAGTTTACCATCACGCTCATCTTCAAGGCAGCCAATTTTAGTGTAAGAGAGGGCAATGGGAGTGGGATAATTAGCACAATCAGCCAAACTAAAGCTTTGCAGACTGCCAACTTTATCTAAAGGAGTACAAATATCAATTAGCCCATTGGTGGCCACACAACTTAAATTATCACTACTAGGCAGATAACCACTTTCGCAAGTATCACATTGTCCAGGAGCAAGATAATGGAGACAATGCTCAATATTACCCACCGGCACACAAGCGTTGCCTGCCAGCTGATAACCAGCTGCGCAAGTAGTCCCCACTCCAGCATCGTAACTATCTTTGACACAGCGCAGCGAAAAGCCATTATCTTTGCTAGCTGAAGACTTAATCCCATAAGTACGATAACCGGTGGTTTGCAAGTAAGCAGCGGCATTATTTTCGCTGTTAGCGCTCCAGAGATAATAATATTGGCGAATATGCCTATATTTGCCAGCCCCATCCACAGCGCCAGCATAAACTGGCTTAAAAATGTCACTATTTTGTAATTTCCAAGGATGGGTAGGACGAAAGAAATACCGATGAGCCGGGCTGCCAGCCGTATTATCTGCTACCCCATTATTAGCGATATCCAAACTTAAAAGTTCTGATTGCTCACTAGTAGCACCACCAGATGGCACATGCCAACCAGTGGGACATAATCCCTGATGATGATTGGTGGTACTAGTAGGTGGCGTAGTAGTGGGGTAACTCACCACTGCCCCATAATAGCTATTAGGCAGCTGCATGGCTGCTTGGTAATTATATAAATAACCGCAAGTATGACTGTCAGCTACACAAGGCAGCTGCTGACCCACAGCTGGATCACGACAATCGCCATAAGTACCCGCACCAAAGCGGTGAGTGGGCGTAGCATAGCCCTCACCATCAAAACTAGTGCGATTTTGACAAGCGTCACTACCACCTTGGGCAGTTGCTCCCCCGTAAGCCAAATTATCTACCATCCAGCATTTACCATCAGCAAATTTGCGCACTTCGTAAAGCTTGCCATCACGCTCATCCTCAAGGCAGCCAATTTTAGTAAATTCCAAAGCTGTCGGAGTGGGGTAGCTAGCACAGGCAGCCGCCGTAAAAGCCTGCATGGTACCCAAAGTGTTACTCGAATCACAAGCGGTCAACAATTGGCTCTGGGGTAAACACACCTGACCATCTTGACGCAAATAAAAACCTGTTTCACAACTAGAACACACATTAGGCTCACCATAACTTAAGCAGTGCTCAATATTACCAGTAGGTTGGCAATGATTGTTGACTAAAGTATAACCAGCTTGGCAAGGTTGGCAGGCTGCAGTCTCACAAGTATCTTTGACACAACGCAGCGAAAGACCATAGGTACGATCTAAATAACCGCTATACCCAAAGCTATCAAAATAGCGATAATGAAAACCTGCATAACGTGAATAATTATCATTCACCACAGTACTTGAATGATAATAACTATTAGTAGTAGTACTAGACACATTATTGGTTAAATTAGTGCCATTATTACTCAAATTACCCGGATACACTCCTTTCCAAGGATCATTAAAAGCAGCAGAGTAAGAGTAATAAATATTGTGTTGCCAGAAAAGTTGATACAAACTGTGACCCTCAGCTGAGCTGGGATTACCATTACCACCATTGGCAAGATCGAGAGCGATAAATTCATTCTCACTGCCACTCTCTCCCCCTGAAGGCACATGCCAACCCACCGGACACAAACCACGCACAGAATTGCTAGTAATAGTTGGTGCTTGACCGGTGGGATAAACTATATTTTCGCCCAAAATAGCACTAGGCAATTGCATGGCTGCTTGCCAATTATATAAGTAGCCACAACGACCAGTACAATAATTGCTATAACTAGAGTTGCTCTGTTTAGCCGGATCACGACAATCGCCATAGCTGCCCGCGCCAAAGCGATTACTGGGAGCATAATAGCCATCACTAATAAACTCCTCTCGCTGGGCACAGGCATCGCTACCCCCTTGGGCAGTTGCTCCCCCGTAAGCCAAATTATCGACCATCCAGCATTTGCCATCGGCAAATTTGCGCACCTCATAGAGTTTGCCATCGCGCTCGTCCTCCAGGCAACCAATGGGAGTGAAATTCAAGGCACCGGGGGTGGCATAGTTGTCGCAGTCGGTTTGCTTAAAGGTTTGCATGGTACCGACTTTATCAGTGACAGTACAAGCACCATTAACACTACTTTGCAGCTGACAAAAAGCAAAATCACGCCGGGGGACATACCCATCGGCACAGCGCACACACTCACCGGGAGCGCGATACACCAGGCAATGCTCAATGCTGCCGGTAGCAGGAGGCAAGCAAGCCCCATTGGTAAGGGTAAAGCCGTCTTTACAAGTAATATTGCTATCATCATCACTGGTATTTTTGACACAGCGCAGTGAAAAGCCGTACTGAGAATTTTGATAACCTGGGGAAAAACCAGTACCAGCAACCCCAGCCGTATCGGCAATTAAAGTAATGCTACCATAATAGTAAGATTCATATCCATTAGCTGACCAATAATAAGTGCCAGAACTGATAGTTTGCGGAGTATTAGAATCAACATAACCCACACTGCGATTATTCATGGCAATATTGGTTAGCAATTGATTATTATCATTACTTAGCAGCAATTGCTGATATTCACTATTACTATAATCACTTGAGTAATAAGACAAACGCCCTGAAGGCAAATGCCAGCCGGCAGGACAAAGACCACGCCAAGTGTTAGTGGTGGGAGTGGGCGCGCTGGTAGTACTATAGCCATTACTGGCAAAGCGACCACTGGAGTGATAATAGGTGTTGGTATAAGCAACTGCAGTCGACAACTGCACTGCTGCTTGCCAGTTGTAGAGATAGCCACATTTGTTAGCTGGGTCAGAGCAATAGTTAGCAGTCCCAGCACCAGGATCACGACAATCTCCATAGAGATTATTGAAATTAGGGTTAGGGATATATGAGCCATTACCATTGTAGCTAGTTTTACCTTTGCATTTATCATTAGCTGAAGTACCATCAGTATCTCCTCCATAAGCTAAATTATCTGCCATCCAACATTTGCCATCAGCTTGTTTACGGATTTCGTATAGTTTGCCATCACGACTATCAGTTAGGGTGCCAATGCTGGCATAGCTACCAGCTGCGGGGGTGGGGACACTCTCACAGTCACTTGCTTTAAAGTCTTGCAGGGTGGTTAACCCAACTGTAGGGTTTTGAGAACAAGCACTACCATTCCAAGTGTAACCTTCTTCACACCGTTCACAAGTGGTGGCACTAGCGCAAGAGAGACAATTAGAGAGAGTACAATCAAAATTAGATTTGACACAGCGAACAGAGAGGCCAGAGTATTTCTCAGCACGATAATTACTATAGCTGTTAGAGTTGGTTAAATAAACATTGTATGAATATGAAGAATTATCCTGATTAGCACTCCAGTAATTGGCATAAGAGCCAACATTACTTAGATCCCCATCGTTGCTGTAGTATACATACCCAGCATATTGAGGTTTAAGAATTGAAGTCATCACTGAGTTATCGTAGTTACTCAGGCTATGAAGATGAGCAAATTCACCACTATCTTTATCTCCTCCAGAAGGTAGGTGCCAGCCTTTAGGACAAATGCCTTGAACTGAATGAGTAGTTAAATTAGGTGCTGTGCCGCCAGGATAATATACATTAATGTTGTAGATACCAGTCGACAACTGCACCGCTGCTTGCCAGTTGTAAAGATAGCCACATTTGTTTAAAGGGTCAGAACAGTAGTTAGTAGCCCCAGCACCAGGATCACGGCAATCTCCATAGAGATTGTTGAAATTGGGATTAGGGATATATGAGCCATTGCCATTGTAGCTAGTTTTACCTTTGCATTTATCATTAGCTGAAGTACCATCGGTATCTCCTCCATAAGCTAAATTATCTGCCATCCAACATTTACCATCAGCTTGTTTACGGATTTCATATAGTTTACCGTCACGACTATCAGTTAGGGTGCCAATGCTGGTATAACTACCAGCTGCGGGAGTGGGGAAACTCTCACAGTCACTTGCTTTAAAGTCTTGCAGGGTGGTTAACCGACAGACAGTCCCATCCCAAATATACCCCAACTCACACACACTACAGTTATTAGCTGCTGAACAAGTTGAGCAGTGTTCAGGACAATCATGACAAGCATTATCTTGCAGATAATAACCGCTTTCACAAGCCAGACAATTATTAGCCACCTGTGTTTGACAATGCTCAATGGTCGCTTTGGTAATCCGTGCCACGCCAGCTCCTTGATGACCCTGACCCAGAGGATAAGTCCCACCGTCAGGCTTCGGCATAGCAGTTTGTTCACCACGCTGATGACTCCAAGCATAGCCAGTTCCATCAATCATGCTAGTGGCAGTAAAAGTTAAACCGGAATAATGAATAGAGCAAGCTAAACGAAGATCACCAGCAACACAAGCTTGCCCATCCACCACTTTAGGGGTTTGGTCACTGCTGCTAGTAATGGCTGTGCAACCAGTATGACCAGAAATATAAGAGGAGCCACCTCCAGCACCACCAACTCCAGCGCCACCAGGAACAGATTTGTAACCAGACCAATAACCATTACCAGGCAAAGAATGCCAATATTGAGGAAACCCAGGCAAACTACCAAAAGCAGTACCATCCACCTGAGTTGCTCCAGCACCACCCACGGCATCATCACAATTAGGTGAGTGGTCATCACCTTTATAACCACTAAGTCCACCAGCATGTCCTCCCCACCTGCGCTCACTAAAGCCACAATTAGATCCTCCCGGAGCACCACCTGCTCCTGCTACCATAATTCTCGAACTCAAACTATCACTTTGATCCCACGCTCCAGCTGTTAAACGCACATCACTAGAACCATTGCCATAACGATCATATGAAGATACTGGCAAGGTATTAATCACCGCAGCCGGTTGATTGTTGCGAATATCATCAGCAAAAGCACCTAAATAAAAATAAAGTTTGTCTCCAGCTTGTAAATTGATTTTTCCACTAGTATAACCACCATAGCCACCACACCACCCCGTAGGTGCACACTCACCCCCACCAGCTCCCCAAAGCTCAATTTGGTAAGTGCCAGTTTGAGGGGCAGTAAATGTCTGCGATGTACCCGTGTAAGACAATAATTGAGTTGCAGAGTTCACCTCACAAATACTACCATTCCAAGTGTAACCCACTTCACACTGGTCGCAAGTATTAGCGCTAGCACAAGAAGCACAGTGGGCGGGACAATCAAAGTCAGATTTAACACAGCGCACAGACATGCCATACGCATTAGTCACATAGCTATCAACCATCGATACAGAATCTGGGTAAATATCTACATAAAAAGAACGAGAGGTACCATGAGCGGTTGATGTCCAATAATTAGCATTGCTACCACCGTACGCCAGTCCACCAGTGGGATCGGCAAAACCAGCCGTTTGTGCACGCCAATTACCACTGCGTTGCCAAAAACCAATTGATGGTTCACCAACTACTGCATGCAATGAACTAAATTCACCACTATCGCCGCCACTAGGTACATGCCAACCAGCAGGACAAAGTCCCAACACATTACTGGTGGATCCAGTATAAGTATTACCGCTATAAGCACTCTCATGTTGCATGACTGCTTGCCAGTTGTAGAGATAGCCACATTTGTTAAGAGGGTCAGAGCAGTAATTAGTAGCCCCAGCACCAGGATCACGACAATCACCATAGGTACCTGTGCCAAAACGATTACTAGGAGTGGCAGCACCATCACCAGCAAAAGTAGTTTTACCCACACAAGCATCACTGCCTCCTTGAGCACTGGCACCACCATACCTTAAATTATCCACCAGCCAACATTTACCATCGGCAAATTTGCGCACTTCATACACTTTGTTATCCCGCTCATCACTAAAGCAGCCCAGTGGAGTAAAGTTAGTGCCAGTAGGAGTGGCAGCAGCCTCACAAGCGGCAGCCGTAAAAGCCTGCAAACTCCCCACTGGATTAGTGTCGCAATCACCTCTTTGAGCCGGGGCTGGTTGAGGAGCTGCTGGGAATTGAGATAAATTAGAGTCAGTTTCTTGATTACCAGGAGGTAAAGGGAGTGAAGGTAAATTGTCGCTGCTAAAATCGGGCTCATAGCTATCATACAAAGAAATTCCCCCACTAGCAGTAGAGAGTGGTTCAGCTGCCAGCTCAGCGGTCATACTCGCCTCACCACTTAGCTGGGCAAAACTGCGCCGAGCTTGAGAATAAAGCTGGCTACCCCCAAAAATCACCAGTCCGGCTAAAAACACTATCCCCACTACTATGGTGGGTTGATACCAACCCTTCTCTTTAAATGGAAAGGTAAACTTTTGGCGCCGCAAAATTTTATTTTTATCTACCATGCTCACGAGTATTCAGCTATATAGACAACAACAGCCAAAACTGCTAAGCTCCATTTTAACACAATTTTTTAACTTTAAACTCCATTAAATTGATTAGAGAAAAATAGCCATAAATCAATAATTTTTTCACTATACAGTGAACAAAATAGTTGCTAAATTAATATTTTGACTAAAAATATTTGCCGCCCAAACAAAGTGTTTGCCTAATTGATAACAAATTAAAAGAGAAAAACTTGGCACATAATTAATTGATGAGCCGCAACTGCATGACTGCTTCACTAACGGCTATGCAAATTGCCACTGGCTGACCACAGCAAACAAATACATCACAAATAAACATCCCCGCGTCAAACGCGGGGTTTTCTGTATACAAAAAAGCCCCGCTTTATAGCGGGGCTAAACTTGCTCTTATTTGATTTGCCAGAACTCGTCCAGCAATAGTGCTATCAGTATTCCCATATTAAATAGGAATACGATATCAAAAAATATATGACCATTGGCGTAGAACTTTTTCTCTACGTAGTAACACACTGGCACACTAATGAGTGTAAACCACAGTGCTGCCAGTTTCTAGTCAAATTTTTTCATGACTCACGCCTCCTTTTATAGAGCAAATTGATGAGGATTGTATCCTCATAACAATCGTTATGACATAACATGAATAAAATTGCAAGGCACTGATCAACCTCACTACATTTGGGAATAATATTTTTTAATATAATTTTTAGGACTAAGGTAATTTAATAACCCTTTAAAAAATAGTCTAAAAGTATTAACTTCCACTGTTACCCTTTATTATTAACCTATAGGTTTAGAGTCAGAAATGTGTTTGAGGTCGGTCAGGCATAAAAAAAGCCCCCGGCAAAGCCGGGGGCTAACAAAAGCAACAACAACTAACTGCGGCGGCTGTGCCGCCTCCTCACAAAGAGGGGAATCAGCAGTAGGGCAGCAAAGCCCACGCCGCTGTCACAACCACCGCCACCGCCGCCACTGCTCTCAGCAGCGCCACCGGGAGCAGGAGCCGGTTTGGGAGCGGGCTTTTCTACCGCCGCTCCATAAACCGTACCCCACTCGCCTCCGCGGACGATATCACCCTCGCGGATGGTTCCGCGCTCAGTGTTCACGCGGAAACCCTTGGCGACCTTCCAGTCGCCAATAAAGCCCTTAATCAGGACGCCGTGACCGGCGTCCTTCGTCTCCGCCCCCTCTTTGCGCAGGGGGTAGAGACCAAGGGCTTTTACCTCAGCTACATTACTCGGAACGTAGCTGAAGTACGCCTCACGGTCGACCACCGTGAGGGTTGCCCCGGCAGCGGGGGTGCTGCTGAGGAGCTCCCCGTCGCTGGTGAAAGCGGGCAGCTTGTCCCCGAACTTAGGGGCTTTGCTGCCGACCGTGTAAGACAAGGCAAAGCTGGGCAGACCCTCAGCCTTGCCCAACTCGCCCCCGTGTTCGCGTATGAAGTCATTCAACTCCCACTGGGAATTGACGACTTTCTCGCTCTGTCCCGGAGCCGGCTGAGGAGCCGGCTGGGGATTGGGGTTGGGCTGGGCTGGAGGATTACTCCCCAGCCAGAACAGTGTGATCGGGGTGCCAGCAGGCACTAGTGTACCTGCCGGAGCACTCGTTCTGGGATAGGCCGGAGTGTTGACACTCCACTGCCCCCCCACCCTGATTTCCTTGCTGACACCGTTGGAATAGACTACTCCAGTGGTGCCAATCTTGGAGCTGGGTGCGCCCAGCTTGACAATGGCCGCCTCGATCCCACTTACCTGAGCGAGATCGACTACCTCTGCCGCCACAGCGGCAGACACCAACACGAAAAACATGGACAGAACAGCAAGAGTCTTCTTCATCTGAGAGACTCTCCTTTCTGCTCCCTTTAGGGAGCCAAAATTTGCCGCTCTATTATTTAGTATTAATAATAGAGTCGGTGGTGCCCCTGACGGGGCTGTATATATAACACAGTGCCACTTGGCACTGACATTTGTTGTTGCTTTGTTAAAGAGCTTTGCTTTTGGCACCTGCTCAATCGCAATGATTAAGGGTACCGAGCAGCAAAGATAGCGTTAATATAACATATTATCGGATATTTGTCAAGAGGTATTTGGGCAACTTGTCTCCCACCGCCCATCGCGGAAGCGACCCTAAAGACATGTTATAATAATTGAGTTGCCCAGGTGGTGAAACTGGTATACACGTACGCTTGAGGTGCGTATGCCGCAAGGTGTGGAGGTTCAAGTCCTCTCCTGGGCACAAAGATTTTCTCAATTTTGCTGCCAACTGTTATCAATTAATTTTAGCTCACAGCCGTTTGAGCATCAAACCAAAACCTTAACAACTCGTTTTTTACTATTAAAAAAGTTTTATCTGCGCACGAAGACAAGCTACAAGCACCACAATTTTTCTCAGCAAGGCCATCACTAACTTAAATAGTTACCACCCACATTCACTGTAGTCGTCACCCCAATTTACTCGCCCGTGGGTATTTCTCAAGCCTGTAAAAATTTCCCTGTCGCAAATCACCCCAATTCACTCTCCCGTGGGTATTTCTTTTGTTTGGTATAATAAGCACCGGTTATGGAAAAACTCAAATTATTTGGACAAAAAATTTTCCAATCACCGCAACTGCGGCGACAAACTTTTTTTACCTTGCTAATTTTTTTAGCTACTCGCTTTTTAGCTCACGTTTATTTACCCTTAGTTGACATTGCCAGACTCAAGCAAGTTTTTGCCAACGATGATTTTCTTAGTCTCCTCAATGTCATTGCCGGAGGAACTCTTTCTACCGCCTCACTGATTGCCGTGGGCATTAGCCCCTACATTACCGCCTCCATTGTGGTGCAACTGCTCACTTTTGTGTGGCCAAAACTGAAAGAATTAAGCAAAGAGGGCGAGGTGGGCAGAAGAAAACTAAATCAATACACCCGGCTGTTAGCTCTGCCAGTGGCCATTTTACAAAGTATTTCCATTGCTGCCTTGCTCAAAAATAGCAACTTGCTGCTACAAAACAGCTGGGGGGCACTGGCAATAGTCACTTTTAGCAGCGTAGTGGGTTCATTTATAATGCTGTGGTTGGGAGAATTAATTAGTGCTTATGGTTTAGGTAATGGCATTTCTCTCATTATGCTGTTGGGTATTGTTAGCTCTCTGCCGGCCACCTTAGCTCAGAGTCAAACTTTGCTAGAAAGTGGTAAATGGTTTTTAGCTCTCTTAATGACAGCCGGAGTTATAGGAGTGGTAGCTTTGGTGGTACTCATTAACCAAGCGGTACGCAAAATCCCCATTCAATATGCTAAAAGAATGCAGGGAGCGCGGCAAATTGGTGGACAAACTACTTTTTTTCCTATTAAGCTCAATACTTCTGGGGTCATGCCAATTATTTTTGCCGTCACTATTATGTCTTTCCCCGGATTTATTGGCAGAGCTTTAGCTAGCAGCAGCCAAGAGAATTGGCAGAGGGTGGGTTATTGGCTGCAAGCAGTATTTTCACAAACTAATCCGGTTTATTTATGCCTTTATTTTCTGATTGTTTTCTCGCTGACTTATTTTTCTGCACTACTTTTTTTTAATACTCGTGATATTTCCGAAGAATTAAAAAAATCTGGAGCTTTTATTGCTGGAGTACGCCCAGGACAAAAAACACAAATTTACTTAGAAAGAATTGTCAAGCGCTTAACTTTTGTAGACGGATTATTTTTAGGCAGCATTGCGATTATGCCTTTTCTGCTACAAATTTGGACCGGTCTTAATTCCTTGGCCATTGGCGGCACTAGCTTGCTGATTGCAGTGGCAGTAATTTTAGAAATTAACAAAACTGTGGAAGGCGCTAGCGTGGGGCAGGATTACGATAAATATTTATAGAAAGGGAGAATGAAATTAGGTTTAGTTGGAATTCAAGGTGCGGGTAAATCAACTCAAGGTAATCTTTTAGCAGAAAAATTTCAGGTGCCCTACCTTTCTTCGGGACATATTTTCCGCCAAATGGCTAAAGAAAAAACTCCCACTGGACGCTGGCTGAAAGAAACTCTCAACGCTGGAGTGCTGGTACCTGACGACATGACGCTTAAAGTAGTGTTGGAATACTTAAAAAAACCAGAATATCAACAAGGCTATATTTTAGATGGCTTTCCGCGCACCAGAGCGCAAGCCCAAGCTTTTAGAAACGGGGTAGATAAAATAATTTTTTTGGATGTTACCGATAAAGAAGCTTTATGGCGTATTTCTGGACGTATGGATGTGCGTGATGATGAAACTCTACCCGCAATTAGAAAAAGAATTGCTTACTTTCACGAATGGACCATGCCCATTTTAGATTTTTATCAAAAGCAAAACAAACTGATTAAAATTAATGGTGAGCAAGATGTGGCTAAAGTGTTTGAAGATATTTTGGCTCAACTGTCACCGTAAAAAGGAGCTTATGGAGAAAATTGCCGCTATGCGCGAAGGCGGAGCTAAGCTGCGCCAAATTAAAACCCAACTGCAAAATTTTGCCCAAGTAGGCAAAAGTTTTTTAGAAGTAGACGCTTTAGCTACTAAACTCATTGTGGCCAGTGGTGGCAAACCTAATTTTAGTTTAGTGCCTGGCTATCACCACACCACTTGCATTAACCGCAACCAAGGCATTGTCCACGGTATTCCCAATCAAACTATAATTGAGTCGGGAGATTTAATTTCCATTGATTTTGGCATGCTTTATCAAGGTTGGAATTTAGATACCAGCATTAGTTTTATTGCTGGGCAAAGCAATCCCAGCCTAGACAATTTTTTATCGGTGGGCAAAAAAGCCCTCGCCAAAGCTATTGCGGTAGCTATCGCTGGCAACAGCATTTATGACATTTCTTTCAAAATTGAAAAAACCATTACCAGAGCTGGCTTTAGCCCCACTTACCAACTCACCGGGCATAGCATTGGCAAAAAACTCCACGAAAACCCACTCATTCCCAATATTGCCGATAAAGCTGACCGTCGCCACGTACTTAAAGTTGGCGACACTTTGGCCATCGAAGTCATGTATGCCATGGGTGAGTGCGATTTAGTGCTCGGTGATGATGGCTGGACCTATGAAACTGCCGACGGTTCTCTAACTGCTTTGTTTGAAGATACCGTAGCTATTACTAACAACGGTCCTGAAATCATGACCTGAAATTAGTTTTTGCTCCTAATTTTTAAGCTATATAAATTAAATGACCAAACGCCAACGCAAAAAATTAACTCCTCTGTCTCACTTAGCATTGGGGTGTTTGTTAACTGTGTTTGCCATTGCTGGAGTATTAGTGGGTAATGTTTGGGGCAAACAGCATTACCAAAAACAGCAGCTAATAGCAGCCGGGCGACAGCA
>CAUUGB010000022.1:0-14916 GCA_963544615.1 uncultured bacterium
AGCCGCTTTAGGCGAGCCTAATTATATTGGTCATGACCATACCGATACTTACTATGTTTATTATTCTCTAGCTAATTCTTTTCGCGTGGGCGAGCAGCTTTTAGTTAATGCTCCTGGGCGTGAAGGCAGCAATTATGTCCCCACCAATGATGTGGTTAGCAAGGGGCAAAGTGCCACCATTCGCTTTAAGCGAAATACTCCTGACAACGGACATACCAGTGAGCGTGTTAAGGTATCTGCTTTAGGTGATGATGAAGCCTTAAAAAATATCGCTCGCCACAGACAACTTGGAATATTGGAGTATGGTGGCAGAGTGTTGACTCCAGAAAAAGAAATTGAAATTGACACTAATCAAGCGGTATTTGACACTCCTTGGGGTCGCCTTTATCAAGGCAGTGTAGTACCAGCCGGCAGACAAGTTACTCTGTGGAGACAATAGCCAATGATAAAAAAATTCTTTCATCGCCTTCATCCTTTAATTTTAATTGGTGTGGTGGTTGCCATAGCTGTGATAGCTACAGTGGGGTATTTTTGGCCACAGGGCACTCCGGGAAATCAAGGCGCTACCATAGAAAATACCCTCATTCCCAACTTAACCACCACTACCACTAGTGATGCCACTACAGCAAGTGCCGCCAGCATGAGTGCTTTTGCCCGCGAATATTTCACACCTGGTGAACCTTTACGCTGGCTGCAAATTAAAGCGGAGAAAAATCAAGTTGTGCCCCATGATGTGTTAGCTTTTACTCTTAAAGGCAAAAAAGTGACTGAATTAAAAAAAGGTCAGGAATACTTTTTAGCAGCTACCGCTGCTTACCGTCATTTTGCCCCCCGCTCCATTCATGAAGCGGCTCGACTGCAATTACCCAATGTACCACTCACCCCAGTAGATGATGAGGGTGCTTTTATTATTCCTGCTGATACTTGGGTGGTACCAGCAAATATTCCTCATCAGGTTACCTACAAAGTTAATTTTTCGGATCCACGTTTTGAATTTACTCCAGCTCCCGCAGGAGCGGAAGTAAATGAAGTGTTTACTCTCTGGATAGTCAACAACTAAACCGCATTTCAGCTAGCATAGCAAACTTAAAGGAGGTTGTATGAAATGCAAGTGGGAGGAAATCAAGAGTATGCAGTTAGCGTGGCAGCGTTAGTAGTAGCTATCGTTACCTTGTGGGTAGCGCTGTGGTTCTTACCAATTAAAGAACCTCGCAGCGCTCAGACCACTCTTACCACGGCTCCCCAGCCTCCAGCCATCAAACGGGAGCTGACAGTAACTTGGCATGACAATGCCCCCATTAGTGACTTGCTACTCAAAAATGGTTATGTGATCTTTAATATCGGCGAGGTAATAGTGCTCAATTCTTATTCCCGCCTGGTACCCATGGAACTGCAATTGGCATATGTGAGCCTGGGAGCAGAGCTCAAGGTGGCTGACTGCCCTTTTCAGGTGGTGGAGGAGCGGAGATTTGTCAAACCGCCTCAAGACGTTTCTTGGTTAATTTCCCGTATTTTAGCAGCCCAATGGTTACACAAACGGCAATGCTATTGTGCGGTAATAGTTGCCCACAATGGCAAAAGTGTTAATCCGTATCAGGATGCTTTATGTCTTTTATCAACAGCTACCAACAAACAGCACGATTCAGTGGCTAACAGTTTTCAGCCGGGTGTTTTTTACTCTCTGGCTGCAGGTGTACCATTTATATTATCATAACCAAAAATTAACCCCGGATATTCCGGGGTTTTTTTTGTGATATAATGCTCGGCGACAGGGTACTTAAAATTCCCTGTCATCGCCAAAAAAGGCGAATTTTCATTGAGGAGGGGTCAGGATTGACCTACAGAGAAAAAAGGCAGTGGCAGCAGTTTGAAAAGTGGTATTTGCGTATTGTCATCGCCACTGAGGTGGGACTCGCCACTTTGTTACTGGTGATGTACTTGCGCAGCTGATGTCAGTCTGACCTAAAACTTTAACCTCGAGCCACGGCTTGAGGTTTTTACTTTTTGCTGGGCACAAAAGCAAGCTTCAGACAGCAATTCACTATATATCCTATAATATTAAATCTTGACACCTAAGCTGGTTAATGATATAATGTGAGTCCTTTAGCATGAGTAGAGTAAGTCTCTTCTCAAGAAGAATTACTTGCTCTCACTCAGGGTGAAGGCTGAACAGGTTTGTCTGTTCAGGTTCTGTAACACAACTACTAAAAAATCTTGGCAGCCATAGCTGTAGCTGAAGCTGCCAAGTGCGGTATTCTGCCTCTCGTCATTAGAGGGGTTGGTTTGCTCGACTCTGCATTGGCAGGGGGAGCTTTTTTTCGGAAAGGAGGTGTTCTTCATTATGAAGAACACACTCAAGGTTCTCGCCGTCGCAGTGATGGCTTCGGCAGCGTTTTTTATCGGTCGGCTGACCCAAACCGACCCGGTAATGGGTGCTGACCCCACTCCGGCAGTAGTGCCGGCGGTGGTGGCACCGGAAAGTGCTGTGGCTCCGGCGCCAACACCAGTGGCCGAACCGGCAATTGCCAGAGGAAGTGGCCATCGCAGTGAGCCGGCACAGCCGGCTCAGGCAGTGGTGGTTGGAGAACCCTCTCCGGCTACCACCTTCGGGCTGCCGCCCGAGGAAGAGTTGGAGGAACCGGGAGTACCCCTTCCGGTGCTTAAAGCTCTGCCTGCCGTTATTATCAACGGCAAGCAGAAGCTACCTGCCGTTACCCCAGTGTTCCCCCATCAGGTTGATGGGAAACGCGTGGGGATTGGGGTCATTGATTATGACCCCAATGAACGGGCGGCGGTGTTCGAGCAAGTCGTCCGCCATAACCGGGTCAAGGGAGATATCCTGGAAACCCGGTGGCAGGGCGCTGGTCGCCCGCGTCGGGGCGACAAAACGTTCTTGTTCAACACGGGAAGGACGTTTTTCGGCCAGAACGACACCAATGGCCATGTTGAAGGCTCCCCCACCAATGGGGTGACCTTCAACGCCCCCAGGCGTGTTCTGGGCGGCTATGGGACGTTCGTGACAGGATACGTACTCGCCCGCCGGGAAGACGGTAAAAAGGTCCGTGTGGCCTTGAATATCGTCTACATCATGCGTCAGGGTGCGGTAGTTTTGCGCAACCCGGACGTGTGGAACTTGCGGGAGTTCTTTGTTGCTGGCAACGAGTCATTTGTCAGCATGAACGACCGCGAGATTTACGAAAACGAGGCGGCGTGGGCCGGCAGCAATAATGACCGAGCCTACTTCGCGCTCGTCACGGTTCCGGCGGGGGGCATTATCGACCCCGTGGCCGACCGTAAACGTCTGCTGGCGGAGAAGCAGTTTTTCTCCTTCAGCGAAGGGCTGCCCTTTGAGCTGGCAGTTGCCAGCTCCAAAAAGGGCAAATAGTAGTTGTGTCCGCCCCCAGGGAATTATCCCCGGGGGCTTTTTTATCCCTTAATTTTGCTGCCCTAACAACTAGGGTATGCATCACCCTCAAAAACTCCTATTTTCCTCACCTATTTTCCTCGACCCATAAATTGGCGACGCAAGCTCTCTTTTAATTGACGATAATTAACTGGTGGCAGCGCACAAGTACGCCGATGACAATAATTGCTGTAGCGCTGCAGGAGTAAAAGCAGTAAAGCCGCTAAACTCGCAAGCAAACTGACTGCTAACCCCCACCAACCCAACTGCTGCGGCCAAAAATTAATCTCCACCCAACATTCATCAGGGCAAACTTGCTGGCTAATTAACCAAGCATTTGCCCAAGAATTAAGGCGCTTTAAGGGTAAAGGACGCCCCTTAATTTTTGCCACCCATCCTGAATGAAAACCCTGATGTAGCGCTAATAAACCTGCATCACTGCTACCGGGGGTCATTTTAATGCGTGCTCGGTAATGACTAATGCCCAATTTTTGCCCTTGCATTACCTTGAGGGGATTGATGCGTTGGGGCAATGCGGACTGCAAATCAGTGGCAGTAGATTGGCTTGTCCCTGCTGGTAATAAAGCTATTTGAGCAAGATAAGCACTATCCACCTCATAAGCGGTGGGAGTGTCTAATAACTGATTGTGTGCCGGCTCACCCATGAGTGATCGCGTGGCGATATTGAGCACCAGCTCAGCATTTTTAGCTCGACTAGGAGCGCGCAAATAATTAAGCAAAACCTGATAATCTCGCCCCACTAACAAGTTTTCCCACAAAGCCACTTTAGCTTTACTATCCCAGAGGTAATAATGAATGGGCCAGCCTTGCAAATTAGCACTATGTAAATGCAGTAAATAACTGGAGCGGGAAATATCCATTTTTTGATGAATAAAAGTATCACAGCTAGAAGCAAAACCGGCAGCAACATAATTGATAATGCCCGCGTCCACCCTTTTACTATAACTGCCTCGCTGCAGACTATCACAATTAATGCCATGAGGA
The DNA here is from genome assembly GCA_963544615.1 of uncultured bacterium. Classification (GTDB taxonomy): domain Bacteria; phylum Patescibacteriota; class Microgenomatia; order UBA1400; family PJMF01; genus CAUUGB01. The sequence continues at coordinate 4,409 of CAUUGB010000022.1, forward strand.
AAAATACTCCCAGTTAAGCGCAAACTTGTTGCCAAAGTACGCAAGCTCACCTGTTTGGTGCCCAAAGGGACTGCGACATGCGCAGAGTGGCGATATTGCCGCCAGGTGTCTGCCGCTACCTCTATAGAGCGTGCCTGAGACATTTGCACTTGCATGGTGCCAGTGGCGTCAATTTTGGCGGCCTTTTGCGGGAAAATTGTCCATACCTGATTAGTGTCCAACCGTTCTAAATCATAAAGCTGCGGGGCAGTTTGCTCGCTTAAAAGTACATGCTGGGTGCCAAAATCTAAATAAAATGGCTCGCTGCCACTGGGCAAGGGAGGCAAATCAATGGCAATATCGGCATAAAATGCCTGAGTACGCTCATCAAACATGGCTTCAATAGTAGGTGAAAAAATCAGGCGGTAATGATCTTGGCGATACTGCACTTGCAAGTAAAAAGAAATTTTCTCAGCCTGATGGGCTGGCAGAAATAATTGCCGCCAAATGTTTAGCCCTTCACCATCACCAAAGCGATAACTGCGCCAAGTCAGCCGAGCAATATCGCTACTTACAGACTCAATTTGCACTTGATTAGGGTCGATTTCTTGCTGATATAAATATGCCCAGGGCCAATAAACATCAATATTTTTGCCTGCCCCGGGAGAGCGAGATAAAGCGGCTTCACTGACATAAGCTGGAGTTTCTAGTACCTGGGTGGCTAAATCGGCAAACACTCCTTGAGGTTGGGTGGGTGCAAAAGTGTAACTAGCGGGAGCAGCCACAAAACTTTCTTGGCTACCACAATCATATAAACTTAAAAATTCTTGATGAAAAACTTGCCGACACTCAGGCACTTGGGCAATCAAGTCACGCCACACCTGAGGATAATTATATTGCTGTTTTCTGGGCATAAAAATAGCACTATCTAAAAGCAAATAACGCACGTCATACTTTTGCAATACTCGCTTGAAGACATCAGCTTGTTCTTGATAACGAGCATAAAACAACTCCCGATAAAAATTTTCGTCCTCCCGACTCCACACATCAAAAGCTCGTGCTAAAATTGGCTGTCGCAATCCAAACCAATAAAAACCTATCCCCCGATAAGCTCCCCAAGAATAAAACTGCCAACCATAAATGGTATCTGCAGGCAATAAAGCCACCCGCGTTTGTTCACTTTGAGTAGCCATAAACTCAAATAATCGCTCATAAGCTTGCGGTGGGCGGGAATAAAGTTGATGGTAAATAAAATGTCCGCCAAAAGCAGGCCAAGCATATATCAGCATGAGTAGCAGCATTCCCACAGTCACCCAAAAAGTACCATGATAGCGCTTGAAACCAGCAGTAAGCTTACTGTGCAAGTTAATGAAAAAAAATACGCTGCTACCAACCAAAATTGAATATAACATGCTCAAAGAAGCAATCACTTTAGTAAATGGAGAGCGAAAAAGCTGACTTAAAACTGGCACTCCCAAAAAATTACTCAAAAGTAAAAACACCATCAGCAAAAAAGCTGCCACCACTCCTAAAGGTAAAAAACTGGCGAATTCTTTTTGACTGGCACGCTGATGGCGATGTTGAGTCCAACAATAATAAATTCCTGCCAAACAACCAAGCGCAAAAAAAGCTGCCAAAAACATGGTGGGGGGATAATCCACCCAAGCTTGCAGTGAATATTCATAGCTGTCGGCATTGGGCTGATAATCTAGATTATGCCACCAGTAACCTCGCAGCAGTAAAATGTCTAAAGGATTGGCGTAAACCTGATTAGCAATGGTAACCTCGGGAGTGGCAATGCGATTAATCTGACTATTCATGGTTAAGGCCGTTCCCCCAGTGAGCACAAAATATGCTTGTGGCAACAGCCAAAATAAATTTGCTACCACACTACAACAGGCAGTCAGCAGCAAATTAATTACCGCTTGGCGACGAGAGTGAGGATGTTGGCGTCGCCACACTTGAATAAAATAAACTCCTCCCCAAGCAACCAGCACAAAAGCATAAACTAAATAATTGGTTTGAATGTAATATGCTGGTGAAGCGAGAAAGCTTAAAAGTAAAAATTTTGCCCACCAAGAAATTTGTCCACTTTGCCAAGCGCGCCACAGTACATAAAGCAACCACGGTAGGGTGGCAAAAAAACAATAATAGGGCTCAAAAGCCACATAAAAATTTTGCACTGTGCCTAAATTGAGTAAATAAAAAATTGCCGCCACATTGGCACCGGTTTGTACCAAAGCTAAAGACTGACGACGAGCAAAAATATAAAAAAATAATCGCCGCACTCCAAAAACACCTACCAGTAACATGGTCATCACCAAACTAAAGCGAATTAGAGAACGAGGTAAAAAGGCAGTTAAAATTAGTACCAATACTTGACGCACTAAATCACTGCCATGAGCCATACCTGCTAGCAAACCTAAACCCTGATACTCCTGCCATACCGCTTGCAAGCTGCGAGAAATATCTAGCCAAGGATTAATTTCTGGATGCAAATTATCCCAACCGGTTAAAGTGTAACCCAAGCGATAATTAGTTAGTACTAGCGCTAACCATAAAAAAACAATTAAAATTTGGGCGCAGTAGTGAGTGATAAATTTTTTCATTTGGCAATCACATTCCCACCTAACCAAGCAAAAAACATAATCATATTTAAAGCTGCCAAAATTAAGGCAAAAAATATTTGATAATAACGATGTGGTAATTGTCGCAGTGCGTCAGCCAACAAACACAATAAGGGCAAACAAGTAAAAGTATAGCGAGGCAGTGATTGCAGTGAAGTACTCAAAGCACCCAGCAGCAAAACAGCCACAAAAAAAATTTCTCCATAATGCCGCTGGCGATAAATTGCCCAAAAAAGTAAAAAAATTATCACTAAGGCAGTGGTAGTAAACCACCAAATTTGTGCCAAACTGAAATTAGTATGCACGCTATTCACATAAGTAATTACCTCTCGCCCCCAAGCTGCCTGCGCTTTAAGCCAAGCAAAGGGACTACCCAACTGAAAATATAAATACAAACTATACAGCCAACAACCAGCCGTACTTAAAGTCAACATCCCTAAAGCCAGCCAGGCTCGTTGCAACCGGTGGGGAGAGTGCTTTTTACTGGCGACAAACAAATAGTTGCCAACAATCACCAAACCTAAAATCACTCCCGAAATTGCACTCGCAGAAGCTGCGGCGGCCACCAAACTTGCTGCCCAAAAACGGCGCTGCTGCAATAATAAAAAACTAATAGCTACCAACAGGGCTAATAAAACTTCTGGTAATAAAACTTGAAAATAAAAACTACCAAAACCAAAGGTTAATAAAAAAAGCAGTGGGGCGGTTAATTTAAGTTGGGCACTTGGAGTGACTAGCTGTTTGTTGCCAGAGCGAGTTATTAGGTAGTATTTGCTTGCCACCACCATAAAAAGAAAAAAAATAACTTGGTTAAAAAGTAGCGCCACTGCTGTCACCCTTAATCCGGGGAAAATTTTAGTTAATAAAAAAACTAGTAAAGGATAAAGCGGGAAAAAAGCCCAATTATGCTCCTTGATATAGTTGGGCGGTTGACTGGCTGGCTGATAACCATGGGTGACAATATCTACGTACCACCTACCGTCACCTTGGGGCATGAGGGCAAAAAAATCAAACGAACTGCCAGTAAATACAGACCAAATTAACAGCCATAACAAAAGCCACAACCGACTGAGTAAAAAAAGTAATCCCAACCAATAAAAAAACGACCGCCGCATGAGTAATTATTATCGCCCATCATGGAAAAAATTACCAGCCCCAATAACTGGAGTGAGTGTTTAGACAGGAGTGGATTTGACAGCCGTAGCTTGACCAACTGGAGATGTTTGAGTCATCGCATGACTACAGTGACCAGGGGAAGTGTTTGTCCAACGGTATTTCAGGTAAAATTTCATCACTTCAGTGATGCTGCTAGTAAAAGCGCATAAATCATTTTCCCGCTGATAATAAGCCAGATCTACCGCCAAACATAACACAAATTCCAATTCTCCCAATTTTTGCTCAAATGAAGGTAAAAGTAATAATTCACTCAAACCGGCAAAAGTGGAGACGGTGAGTCGCTGACTCCAAAAATCATCACAGATATGCAAATATAAATGCTGCCAGTCCTGATGACTAGCGGTACTTAAATCATCAATACCTACAGCTTGACAATATGTGTTTAATAAACTTTGGAGGCGCTTAGCGCCATAGAGTCTCGTTACTTTTCTCATCATTTAAAAAATGGCGCTAGTTTAACTAGCGCCAGCAAAATTGCTCTCACTAATCTCTTTGAACTGCCTTTTTACCATCGTGAAAGTGATCTTTACTCAGGCGATTACTGGCATCAACATCATAACTCCTACGCAGACCCGTGCTTAAACTACGAGTAACGTGAATTACCTCGCCACTCTTTGATTGAATGTGCGAATAACCAACAACTCCTCCACCCAAATTAGCACTTTTCTTAATGTTAACCTGCAATTCATCATTCCCCCTTAGCGATTGTTGTAGAGCAATTCCATTATAGCATAATTATGCTCACTCATCTGGAAAAAATTACCAGCCCCAATAACTGGAGTGGATGCTTGGGAGAGTTTGATGAAAGGCAAATATTTATTTGCTACTGATGCACCCCCAATGACAAGTTTCATAGTAACCTATAGTATTTTACTACTTGACATTATTGATATTTTCTGTTATAATTTGCCCTAGTCATTGAGAGGGCAATTTGCCATCGCGGCAAAACTTGCCTCTCATGGCTCTTTAACAAATTGCTGAAAAAATCCCTCTCGCTTGCAGCGAGAGTGAAACATAAATGCCAACGCCAGTTGGCAAAGCTTTCCCCCGACTTCGTACGAAGCGGGTAATTTTTTGGCTCCCCCCCGGGAGCAGAAAGGAGGGCTTCTGATGAAGAAGCTCTTTTTTGTGTATGTCTTTGCCACCACGTTGGTGGCAACGGTGATCGCCTGCAGCGCTGAGGCGCTGCCGACGGTCAGCTGTTTGGCTGACCTCGAGGCTACCGGCCTCGAAGTGACGGACGTGTCTACGTTCGTCAAAGGCATACCCCCAAAAAAGGGGTATAAGTTGATCGGGTTCGCTAGCTTTTTTGCGGATCCAAAGATGGTGCTGTGCGTGGACACACCCTCGGGGCGAGTCACGCCAGCAGCCAACCGGGCAATTCAGGTTGCCGCTGGTGCCGCTACCCTTTGGGTAGCGGACGGCAAGGAAGCAGCCTTTGCTAAGGCTGCTACTAAGCCGACCCCAGCACCGCAGCCAGTTCAGGCTGCGCCTGCACCAGCTCCAGCACCTCAGCCAGTCACTCCGGCTGACCCCAAGGTGGTACCAGCCCCCCAGCCTATTGGCGCTCCAGCCAGTCAGACTGGGCAGGAGCCCCAGGTGGTAGTGGTGGGCGAACAGCCTGCTGCTAGCCAGGTGACCCCTGCGCCAGCTCCGGCACCCAAGCCGGAAGGAGTAACCGAAGCGGAACTGCGCAAGAAGTTCCGCTTGACGGATCTCTCCACCACCTCCGGGGGCAAGAATTTGAAGCCCCGTGAGGGATGGAAAATTAAGGGGCATGGCACCTTCGTGGTGCCGCCCTATGCCATTGGCGTGGACACACCTTCTGGCCGGGTGCGTCCCGGCAAGAAGGTACGTGTTAATGGGGAAGCCACTTTGTGGCTGACCCCGGAAGGAATTGAGTTGTTCTAGCCGCAAGGCTAGAACACACATCTCAGCAATTTGTTTTGCCCCCGGCTTGCCGGGGGTTTTTTTTGCGTGACGGCAATTCAGCTGACACAGCATTGGCAAATCGTCGTCCACAAAACTGCCGCCACCCCACACTCATCACTAAACAAAAAAATTTAAGAGGTAATCTTGGGGATATTAATTTTGTCCACCCCACCACCAGTAATCACAAAAATTATAAACGTGTAAATTGCCCACACACAAGCCAGTACAAACACCCCCACAATTGCCTGTAACATTCTATTTTTGGCTGCCTCTAATTTACTCGCGTCACCACTAGAACTAATCCACCCAACAGCACCATAAAGCAAGTAGAAAAAAACCAGCGCAAAAGCCACCACAAAAACTAAATTAATTACCCCCCCAAAATATTTACCAGTATCTCCCGCATAAACATCAGGCTTAAAACTATCTAAGCTATAATCGTCTGCTCGCGCTCTAGCAACTAAAAAACTGCTCCCAATCACCCCTACCAATACTAAAGACAAAAACAGCTTAAAAATTCTAGTTTTCTGCATTAATAAGCAGTATTTTAACCCAATGACAAGTTTTTGCCAAGCCCACATCCAGCACTTAGTGACAGTAAAAAACCAGGCTGTTAGGCCTGGTTACAAGTAAACAAATTAAAGCTGCTCACTCAAATGAGCAATTTTGTCTAACACCCGCTGCTTATCCTTACCCTCTAAAGGCTGAGGACAATAATTATTGTAAACACGGTTTGAAGAAATTTTAACTGGCACAATTCGCTGGCTAACTTCAATCTGCCCGGCTGCAGAGCGCCGCAGCAGCACTTGAAAAATCATGCTATCGGTATCACTCGGATAGCGATTACCACCAAAACAAAAATTACCCAAACCATAAGCAACTACCCCGTGAGGAGTGGTTTTAACTCCTTGCAACACATGAGCATGGTGACCAATCACCACTCGTGCCCCCAATTTTAAAGCTGTAGCAGCAGCTTGCTTTTGTGCTGCACTAGGATAATAGACCCCCTCCGGACCACCATGAAAATTAGCCACAATCAGCTCAGCCCCCAAATTTTGCAAAGTGGTAATGGCTCGCTGTTGTGCAGTAGCACTGGCAGTACCCAAAGTTAAGCCATAAAAGCCAACTTTAATGCCGCCTAACTCCAGCAGTTGCAATTTCTCACGACCAAAATAAGCAATCCCAGCTGCTTTAAGTGCCCGCTGAGTTTGCGCTAACCCTGCCGCCGCAAAATCTAGGGTGTGATTATTGGCTAAATTCACCAAACCAATGCCACCAGCAAGCAAAATCTGGGTGTAATGGCTGGACCCCGATAAATAAAATTTTTTACCTTGACCGGGTTTGTTAATCGGCGGCAAATTGCTACTTAAAAGCACTCCTTCCAAATTTGCCACCACCACATCACTGGCAGCAAAAATATGCCGCACCCGAGAGAAAAAATAATTAACTCCCTCACGCGCATACACTTGTTGAAAATTGCGCTCCGAGGGGGACAGATAATAATCTTGCCCCAAGGTGACATCACCCACAAAACTAATTACCACCGTGTCTTTTTGTGCTTCAATTACTCCCGCAGCTGGAGCTGCATAAATCATAATGACCAAACACAGCAAAGCTAAAAGTAAAATTTCTACCACTTGCCAACCCCTAAATTTAAACACACCAAAAACCTCCCTTTAATTTGTTTTTACAGATCACCACTGTTGGTGCGAACACCCAAAAGCAGAACTCGCATTATATCACCAGCAAAAGCTAGCGACTAGGCTTGGTAAATCGGCGCCAAACGGGTATAATAGGGGATATTAATTATGTCTACTGCCACTAATTTTTGCCGCGCCTGTAAATCACTCACCATTGTAATTCCTGTTTATAATGAAGCCGCACGGCTAGGCAAAACTTTTACTGCCCTGACTGACCCTCATATTCCCTGGGGTATTTTTGATTTAGAAGAAATTATTTTTGTTGATGACGGTTCACGTGACAACACTAAAAAAATCATTAAAGCCTTTCGCCCGCAATTGGAAGCTGCCACTAAAGCTCGAGTCAGACTGATTTCCTACAGCCGCAATCGGGGTAAAGGCTATGCTGTGCGCACTGGGATGCTTAAGAGTAAATCTACCTATACTTTGATGATGGATGCTGACATCTCTACTCCCATGAGCGAACTAGCACGCTTTCAATACTCAGCACGAATTATGCGGCCAGTGATAATTGGCACCCGCAAATCTAAAATTGTCCGCATTGAAAAACAGCAACCGTGGTTGCGGCGTAATTTAGGGAGAGTTTTTACTCTACTTTCACAGTTAATTCTCAACACTTGGGTCACCGATTTTACCTGTGGCTTTAAGATGTTTGATTATATTTCCCGGATGCAAATTTTTACTCGCTCTAAAATTGAGCGTTGGGGTTATGATAGTGAGATTTTATTTTTAGCCAAAAACTTAGGTTTTCCCATTAAAGAAATTTCCTTGCGTTGGCGCAATGACGAGCGCTCACGAGTTAATATGGCACTAGACGCTTTAAGAAGTTTTCGTGAGCTGTGGCAAATTCGTGCTTATCAGTGGAGTGGGCAATATCGTCTTAATTTATCGGCTGCCTACGCAGAGTTAATCAAATTGCTTGCCCATGAACCCTAAACCTACCCTGATTGTCATTACCTCTTACCCCGAAAAGGGGGTGGTACATTCTGCCCACACGGTAGGAGTGGCCTCTTACAGCAAAAATTTACTGCAAAGTATTAAAACTCAATATCCCCAACTACAAATTATTGTCTTAGCGGAACACTTGGCTGCTTGTCAGCAATGTGAATACCTTGATAACGGCATTATCGTCCGGCGCTGTTGGAGGCGCAATCACCCTGCTAGTTTGCAAAAAATTGCTGCCATTTGTGCCCAAATCCCTCAAGGAAAAATTTTACTCTCTTTAGAAATTAATATGTTTGGCAGCAAATATGCCACCTGGAGAACACTTCAATCACTCGCTCAACTGAAAAAAAAATCTCGCTCGGTCACCACCATTTTGCACCAAGTGATGGGTGATTTTCACCAATTAGGAGTGCCTCATTGGCAAGCAGAGCTACTTAATTTTGGAGCTCAATACTTTTATCGTTTAGTCCAAAAAGTTAGTAGTCAATTGATTGTTTTTGAACAAGCACTGGCTAATCAACTTCAAGCTCACCTGCCTACTTTTGTGGTTCCCCACTATATTAGTAAAGAACCAATATTAAAGCAAAAAAGTGCCCGGCAGTTATTAGGTTGGCAGCAACAAGATATTTACTGTTTATATTTTGGTTACTTAGCACCATACAAAGGTATTCTGCCTTTGCTGCAAACTTGGCCAACCACTGCGCCTCTCATTGAGGGGCGCCAAGTTAATTTAATTGTGGGAGGTGGCATTAATCCTAATCATGCCCGGCAGAGACAAACTCTAACTTATGTTAAGCAAGTTACCGCTGCTGCCAAAGCAAAAAATATTCCAGTAACCGGTTTCCTACCCGCCACTAAACTTCCCACTTACCTGAGTGCTTGTGATTTAATGATTTTTCCCTACTGCGCTTTTCTCTCTTCTTCAGGACCTCTAGCTATGGCTTTCTCTTATGGCAAAGTACCCGTGCTCGCTACCCCACTGAAAGCTTATGGCGAAAGCAGTGACGTTGCCTGTAACCTCAAAAAAGCCCATGTAGACTTAGAGAAAATTTTATTTAATCCCAATTCTGTCAGCAGCCTCTTGGCTGCTTTAAATCATGCTTGGCATCACCAAGCCGACTGGCAGCACTTTGGCAGCTTAATGCTTTCTAGCCGACAATTACCCCAGGTGGCACAAGCCACCTATCAACTGCTTTTTCCTGCTCATTAATCTATAAATTAAGTGACTGACAAAAAGGCAGAGTTTTTAACCCCGCTCACTCTCAGCCGCCAAGCTTGCTGACTCAATCTCTCCCTCCACCTGCGGCAAGGCAGTGTTGCCACTTGGCTCCTCACCACTATCCCATGGGGGCATTTCTGGAGGTTTGGCTGGGATAATCACCAAGCGACGAGCGATGCCTAAAAGATAAAGCACCAAGGAGAGCAGATATAAGGGTTGAGAGGTAAAAAGCAGCAAGAGAATGGTGGCAATAAAGGCAAAAGGCTGCAAGTAAGCTAAAGCCCGCTCGGCTCGCACCAAAAAGTAACCCAGCTGCCAAGAGAGTCGGCGCTCTGCTGGAGCAGAGTCATCACCAGCAGTAGAGACTAAAGGCAATAGATAAGAAATCGCTGGCTCTAAGCGAGAGCGGATAGTTAACTCTTGAGGATAGTAGTTAGCTGATAAATTGAGGCGCTCATGCTCAATGGTAGGGGCAAACTGATGTTGAAGATAGACAACTTTCAGCAAGTAATTACCCGCAGTGGTCTTAAAGCCGGCATAGATACCCCAGCGATTGGTTAATTTGCTCGCCACCACTCGCCCTTGACTCTCTAAGATAACTTGAGCATTTGCTAAGGGTTTTTTACTCTCCTTGGCAAACACCATCCCCCAGCGTGAAGGCAGTAGTAAGAAAAGCAGAGCAAGAGCTAAAAGAGCTACACCCAAAACAGGCAGCTGGGTAGGCTTTGCGGTGGGTAAGCTTTGAGTCACTACCGCTGGAGTGGGTGGTTGGAGCTTACCTTGACTCACTTCTTTTTTAATCTCTGGAGGAGTTACTTGAGGGGGTTTTTGTGGCAAGAGAGTTACCGGGAATTCATTTGACCAAGGCCCACTCCCACATTCATTCACCGCCACCATCTTAAAGGTGTAGGAAGCATTAGCAGTTAAGCT
>CAUUGB010000023.1:0-14541 GCA_963544615.1 uncultured bacterium
GGCAACAAGTAGAAAAAGATATGGCTGCATATTTAGCTGCGGTACAGAGTATGACCAACACCAACAGCAGCGAGTAAAGTTGGTTTAACGTAGTAAAAATCTTGGCAGATGCGTCTTTTTGTGGTATAATACCCTTGTCTTGTAGGTAAGTGATGATAAAGAAAGTAGTTTATGGCAACCAAACCCTTAGCACCTTTAGTGATTGCATCTTCTGATGAAGGCTTACAACTGAATTTTGGGGTGCGCTTTGGTTTTACTGGGAGTGGTTATGGATTGCCACATTTTGCCACCGCCATTAAAGCTTTGGCTAAAAAATTACCTCAACCTTTGGTCTTGGCATCTTTGCAAGAAGATGATTGGTTAGCAGCCCAGCTGCAGAGTAAAAACCCCAATCTTTATCAAGAAACTCTAGCTAATTTTGCCAAAAAGCATGCTTTGTCTTATGTAGGGCAATTTGATTATGGTGACCCGCGAGACTTAAGTGATAATTTGACTCGTGGTCATATAGTGCGGCCACAAAAAATTCATGTCGCCGACCAAATTTGTTTTACTTTAGGTGGGGGTGAGCAAACTTTTAATTTACGTCAATTAATAATTAGTGCTGATTATTTATTTGCTTTAACTCCCCAGCAAGGTTTAGAAATTCTGCAACCGCAAATTGATTTTTATCGCCGTCTTTTGGGGAATAAACTTAAATTTACGCGTGAAACTGGTGGTATTTTGGCAGAAAAATTAGTCGCCCAAAATCAGCAAAAACTCACCCAAATTTTATCTCAATTGTAATTGCTTATTAATATTTTTATTGGAGGTGATCTATAAAATTGCTAAGTGAAGTGTAGTAGCACTTTAATTAACTAAAGGAGGAGAGTACATGCTTTATGCCAATTGTGATCTTTTAGTGCAAAAGGCAGCTGAGGGCAATCGTTTTTTGTTAGTAGGAGAGCAAGGCGTTAATTGTCGTCAAGTTAAAATTCCCGTGTGCAAAAGGTTTCCTGGTTTACCAGCGCATCAAATGGAAAAAGATTTTTCCTTTCAGCGCAATGAATATGGTAAGTGGGGGATTGTTGCCGGTGGGAATACGTTGGGAATGGTATATTTAATTCTCTCTAGCAAAGACAGCCAAGCTTGTGGGCGCAGTTACATTAGTCAACTGGCAACTGGCATGACGGCTACAGTGATTGTGCGCTCTAATGGTGTCAGTGAGCAATCACCTTATCCTGGATTGTGGGAGACACTGGTTATTCACGCCAAACATGGCGATGTTTTTCGGGTGAGTTGGGGTAGTCATCGTCATCTACGTGCCGACACCCTGTATTTAGTTTGGGGTCACAGTGTTTATTGTAGTGACTTAGTGCGTTTTGATCGCCTCAGTGAACGTTTAGGCTACTTGCCTTATAATCATTGGTGCTGGCAAAACGATGAACTCAAAATTAATTTACGCGATTGGAGAGTGATGTAGACTTAGCAAATGATGACCCCCCGGTAAACCCGGGGGTTTTTATGACTTGTTGTTGCCGGGAGTTTGCTAGATACAATTTTTTGTTGGTAAGCTATAATAAGTTCATGAGTACATCGCGATTAAAGTCAGCGGGATTACTAGCTAATTCTCGGCTGCGACCACAAGAGAAAAGTAGCCGCCGCAGTCAAGTTGCCCCTACCTCACCACCACTGAGATCTCGGGTAAAAACCATTACCACTGCTCCAGCTGTTACTCGGAAGAGTGTCAAGAGTGATACTCACCATCAAGTTACATTAAGGTCATTAAATAAATTACGGCAAGCAATTTTTTGGTATCTTGTTAGTATTGTCATCATCCCCTTGGTGTTTTTGCTGTTTGTTTTCCCTCTTTTTGTTTCCACCAGTGCCAAAATTAATAGTAAAAAATATCAAGCAGAAAATCTGGTGGTGCGTCCACAAATGCCTTCTTTTGATGTTCCCCCAGCTTTTACTAATCAAGCTGAACTGAAAATTCATGGGTTTGCTAGTAGTGAACACACGGTGCAATTTATTGTTAATGGCCAAAGTTTAGCTGAAAACCAATTAAGGGTGGGTATTAGTGGCGAATTTACTTTTATTTTTAAGTTGCGCCCAGGAGAAAATACTCTTGCTGCTTATAGCCAAGATAGTAAAGGAGAAAAATCGGCAGAAACTAAAACCTATACCACTTTTTTAGATCAAGAAGTGCCAGAATTACAGCTGAAAGAGCCAGTGGAAAAAAATCTTGTTGGTCGCGATAAACAGTTATTAACTGTTGCCGGCACCACCGAAGCTTTAGCTAAAGTGCTGGTTAATTCCGTGCAAACTACTAGCAATGACCAAGGTGAATTTAGTTTAAGTTATCCGCTTCAAGAGGGAGAAAATCAGCTGACTATTGCCATTAGTGATCGTGCTGGTAATACGGCTACTTGGGAAGAAATTGTTAATTACAAACCTTAAATGATGTTATAATATTATTCATGGTGATTACTAGAGATAAGATTTATAATCTAATTTTAGATTTTGCTGAAACAGTGGTGGCTTGTTTGGCAATTTTTTTTGTGGTTTATATTTTTGTGGCTCAACCACATCAGGTGAATGGTCACTCTATGGATCCCACTTTGCGCACTGAAGAATATTTGCTCACCGAAAAGGTTTCTTATCGTTTTGGCAAACCCAAGCGTGGTGATATTATTGTTTTTCGTGCTCCCACTACAGCTTGCATTGGTGATGGCTGCGACTACATTAAACGGATTATTGGTTTGCCAGGGGATAGAGTTAAAGTTGCTGGAGGAAAATTTTATATTAATGGCGAGCAGTTAGATGAAAGTCTCTACTTAGATGAAAGTGTGGTCACCAATCCCGGCAGCTTTACTGAAAATGAACGTGAGATTACTTTGGGAGAAAATCAATATTTTGTTTCTGGTGATAATCGCCCTGGCTCATCTGATTCTCGTTATTGGGGACCAATTGATCAGGCTGCCATTGTTGGCAAAGCCTTTTTTTCTTATTGGCCGGTAGCCACCTTTGGCATTATTAATCACGCTAATTAGCTTTGTTTACTCTTAGCCTCTGGCTTTTTTTGCGGCCAAAGTACCAAATAAATCCACAAGAGCGCACTACTGGTGAGTAAGGCAATGATTAGTGGCAGAGTTAAGGCAAAGTGAGCCAAGATAAAAAATAACCACAAAAAACATACCGCAGCCAACCACAAACCGTAATTTTTGTTTTGCGTTAAAAAGGTAAAAGTAAAAAAATTTCCTCCCCAAAGTAATAATTGTAGGGGTAAGTAAGCGTCTGGCCAAAAAAGATGGGCAATTTTTTCTGGAGCAATATAATTTATCAATAGCCAAGATAAAAGATAAAAAAACCCTCCCAGAATTAAAACTTGAATATAGTTTAAGTATTTAAGCAAAAAATGCTTGATTGGTAGCATTAAACTCCCCGAAAGTATTGATTTTTTTGTCCCTTTTGGCGCCTATGGACAGGTTTTTTTGTCCCTTTTGATTTCTCAGTTTTTGAGGTAAGGAGCTTTTTTCGCACTTGAGCTAGCCATTGACAGCAAGTCATCATTTCGCCTTTTAGTTGACCCTTGCTTTGCAGAGTCTCACAAGTTTGTGCCCAGTTAGCTTCCAGTTGTTGGCAAACTTTTTTTCCTTCTGGAGTTTGGGTGAGAAAAAAAGTAAACAGCACCACATACTCGCTCAAAGCCAGGCCTTGATAATAAGTGTGGCTATTTTTATTCATGTTGCTGTTGTTTTTTTAACCACACTGAAAAAGCTTCAAAAGCTTTCATGCCCCCAGCAACCCCGCTAGCTAAATTGCCTAGGGTGCGGATGGGGCTAACTAAATAATCAAGTTTACTATTACCATTTTTAACTAAAGTATCAATGTTTTTCATCACTACTCTGGTTTCTTTTAAGAGCAAAAACAACTGAATACCCACCACAATCAAAACAATTGCCACCAGCAGCATGACGGCAATTAAAACTACTGGTAAAACTTGATTGGGACTCATAAATATTAATTAACTTGTTTAATCATAGTTGCTACTCTAGCACCATCAACCCTGCCAGCCGCTTGTTTGATGATTGCCCCAATTAACTGACCTTGGTTAGCATCACCCAGCTGAGATTTAACTTGTTTTACTAAAGCTTTTAACTCTTCATCACTTAATTGTTGAGGTAAATAAGCAGACATTAATTTAATTTTTTCTTCTTCAGCTTGAACTAAATCTTGCCGGTTAGCCCGACGAAAATCACTCAAAGCGTCACGAGATTTTTTGACTTCGCTCGCTACTACTTTTTGGATGCTCTCATCACTCTCATCGCCGCCGGCAATCACTTGATTTTTCACTGCGGCTAAAATCATTCTAATTACCCCCAACCCAACCATGTCTTTAGCGCGCATGGCGTTTTTCATCTCTGTGATTAATTGCTCTTTAATAGTCATAACGGTTTCCTGTCAATTGCTATAATTATTATAGCACAATTGGCGTCTTGGCCAAATTGTCCCGCGGGACATTAAGGTTAGCTGATATTTGCTCGGTGCAACTAGTTGCCATTGGGTATAATATAGTTGATGGTAATGGTTTTTGGTGCAGCTTTGCTGGTAGCATTAGGCTCACTTTTGGGAGGGATACTGTTGCTGCATTTTCAGCTGCTATATAAATGGCGCGATTTTTTATTAAGTTTTAGTGCGGGGGCACTTTTAGCAGCTGCTAGTGGCGAGTTTTTGCCCACAGCCATGCAGAGAGGTCAAGACGCTCATCAAGTGGCATTATTTTTTTTGCTGGGCTTTCTTTTTTTGCCACTTTTAACTCTTTTTAGTGGTAGTGAAGCTAAGCAGCAAAAAATTAAAGGCATGCTTTTGGTTCTCTCCGATAGCATTCATAATTTTGCTGATGGGGTGGCAATTGCTGCGGCTTTTTTGTTTGGTGCTAGTCATGGTTGGTGGTTATCGCTAACAATTCTCTTGCATGAACTGCCTCAAGAAGTGGGCGAATTTTATCTTTTAAGTCAAGCCGGCTACAGCAGCCGGCGGATTATTGCTCTTAATTGGCGCAGTAGTTTAACCACTGTGTTGGGAGCAGCGCTTTTTTATTATTGGGGCAATGGCGGTGATGCAACTTATATAGTGATGATGGCCGCTTTGAGTGCCGGTTATTTTTTTTATTTAGTGGCAGCCGATTTATTGCCAGTAATTTTAACTACCACTCCCAAGCGTTTGGTTTTAGCCAAAGCAGCTACTTTGGGACTAACTCTTTTGGGCTTGTGGCTCACCCTTGGCTTATTTCACCAGCATTAAAGTTTCATAGCTAAACAATGAGCCGACTCGGGGACTTGAACCCCGGACCTACGGTTTACGATACCGCCGCTCTACCAGCTGAGCTAAGTCGGCTAAGTTAGTTTGATTATATCATTGCCGGGTGACTGATTTTCAGCCTCACATTGCCTGTTAAAAGGATATAATACTTACATGACAAAAATTAATCTTTACAATTCTATGAGCAAATCGGTGGAGCTTTTAACTCCTGCCACTGATAAATTGGTGCGACTTTATGCTTGTGGTATTACTGCTTATGACTATGCTCATTTGGGTAATTTGCGTCGTTATGTGGGGGATGATATTTTGGTGCGTTCCCTGCGCTATCAGGGTTTTACTGTGAAACACGTGCAAAATGTTACCGATGTGGGGCATTTAACTTCGGACGCTGATGATGGTGATGATAAATTAGAAAAAGCGGCTGCCAAAAATAATCGCCAGATTTTAGAGATTGTTAAAAAATACGAAGATTATTATTGGCATTGCTGTGAGCAAATGAATATTACCCCCCCTAACATGACTCCTCATGCGACTGCTTATATTCCTCAGCAATTAAAAATAGCCATAGCTTTAGAAAAGAAGGGTTATGCTTATTTAATTCCTGGTGATGGGCTTTATTTTGATACTAGTAAGATGCCCCATTACAGTGATTTAGCCGGGTTAGACTTAAACCAGCAACAAGAAGGAGCTAGAGTTGCCAAAGTGGCTGCCAAGCGCAATCCGAGTGATTTTGCGGTGTGGAAGTTAGAAAAACCAGGTGAAAACAGACAAATGGTTTGGCCATCGCCTTGGGGAGAGCGGTCTTTTCCTGGTTGGCATTTGGAATGTGTGGCCATGTCGCTGGAGCTTTTGGGCAATCAGTTTGAAATTCACACTGGCGGGATTGACCATATTCCCGTGCATCACACTAACGAAATTGCTCAGGCTGAGGCTTACACGGGTAAACACCCCTTTGTGCGTTTTTGGCTACATCATAATTTTATGTTAATTGATGGGCAAAAAATGAGTAAAAGCTTGGGCAATATTTATCGTCTTGACGATGTGATTGAGCATGGTTTTTCTCCCATGGATTTGCGTTATTTGTTTTTAACTGCTCACTATCGCCGGGAGCTGAATTTTACTTGGGAGAGCTTGCGTGCTGCTGCCACCGCTTTAGAGCGCTTAGTGGGTATGCTTTATCTATTTTCTCAACAACCAGAGCCAAGTGTGGCTCAAGAAACCCTGCTGGTAAAATCAGCCCAATATCGGGAGCGTTTTTTGCAAGCTATCAATAATGATTTAGATACCCCGCAAGCTTTGTCTTTAATTCACGAAATCACCAAAGCTAATTTAGAATCGGCGACTAAGCTCGATTTAATTTATGATTTAGACGATATTTTGGGTTTGAATTTGCGTCCAGCGGTAGCAGCTTATGGTAAAAAACAGCAACAGCTATCTGCTACACCAGCGGGTGAAGCAGCCAAGTTACTCTCTATGCGTCAGGAAGCTAAAGCGGCGGCTGATTTTGCTCGAGCAGACGCTTTGCGAGAGAAATTGCTTGATTTGGGCTACCGGGTGATTGATACGAGTGAGGGTGCCAAATTGCAAAAAATCTCATCATGATACCAGTTGTGACTGCCACTCTGAGTAGTGAAATTTTTTTACCCAAAAATGAAGTTGATGCTCAGCTAGCAGAGTTTATTGCTAAAAATCTTGCTTTTGCTAATCCGCGTATTGGTGAGTTGTTGCGTTTGGGTTATTCTATTTGGCGAGTCCCTAAAAAGATAATTTGTTATCGCTCTAGTAGCAAAGGTTATCATTTACCTTTGGGTTTTGGTCCTTGTTTGCGCCAGTTTATCACTGGCCGTGGACAACAATTAGTGCTTGATGACCAGCGTACAGAGATAGCCACTGTCCCAGTGGTAAGTAAAATTAAGCTTAAAGCGCCACAAGAGAAAGTTTTACCACAGCTTTTAAAGTTACACCGCTGTATTTTAGAAGCTCGTCCGGGGTTTGGTAAAACCATGATGGGTATAGAAGTGCTTGCTCGTCGGGGACAGCAAACTTTAATTATTGTCCACACTAGGGCTTTGTTAAATCAATGGCATAAACGCTTGAGCGATTTTTGCACGCTTTTGCCAGATGGCATCGGGATAATTGGCGAGGGTAAATGGCAATTAGGCAGCCAGGTAACCATTGCCATGTATCAGACACTTTTGAGTAGAGGGACTAAGAGTATTGCGAAAAAATTTGGTTTGGTGATTGTGGATGAATGTCATCATGTGCCCGCCAATACTTTTTCTAAAATTGTCAAAAGCTTTGCCAGTAAATATTGTTTGGGTTTATCGGCCACTCCTTATCGCAAAGACAAGTTAGATCGCCTGCTTAATTTTTATATTGGCAAAATTATTACTACTCAGATGGTGGAGAGTAGCTGTCCTCACTCTTTGTTGCCTCCGGCCAAAATGCCTACCACTCTTTATTGGCGAGAGACATCGGTGGTCATCCCTGATTGGCAAGATTTAGAGTATACCTCTTTGGGGACTCTTTTGGCAGTTAATCCGCAGCGGCAAGAATTAATCTTGGCGGATATTATGGCTGCTGTGGCTGCTGGGGAGAAGGTTTTAGTTCTTTCTGAGCGAGTGAGTCAAGCCGTTGATTTTGCCCAGCGGCTGCAAGCAGCTTTGCCAAAAGTGCCTTTAGCATTGGTAACCGGTCAGCACAAACAAGAGGAGCGGCGGCAAATTCTTTTAGCCGTTAAGCAGCATCATTATCAAATTATGGTGGCTACTGGAGGGGTGGTAGGTGAGGGTTTTGATTGGCCGAGTGTGAGTGCTTTGTTTTTAACTTTTCCTTTTTCTTGGCGGGGAAAACTGATTCAATATGTGGGGCGGGTGCAACGCTTAGCTGCGGGTAAAAAACGTGCCTTGGTTTATGATTATCTTGATGGGCAAATGAGTATTTTTTACTCCATGTGGCGTAAACGGTTAACTACTTACAAAGAATTAGGCTTAAAAATTCAAGCTTTAAGTTGACTTACTTAAGGAGTGGTTTGATAATGGCGGTAAAATAAGTGGCCATTAATTCTGGTGAATGCTTAAAATTGGTGTCTGCCCACCATTTACAAGTAGCAATGAGGCTACTGGCAAAATGATGGACTAAAAATTTTTTTGGTAAAAAAGTAGTTTGAATGGGCTCAATTTTAGTAAAAATCTCTCCTGCCATTTTGCTAGCAGCTTGATAAAATACCGTCGTAATAATTTTATTTTCTGCCTGGCAAAGAAAGCCTATTAGTTCATAGCGATGTTCACGTAAATGATAAAAAATGTGGGTAATAATACTCTCAAAATCACTATAATTAAAATTTTTTTCCAGCTGGCAGGGTTGGGCAAAAGCACTGTCAATCACATGAGAAAAAAGATTGGTACATCTGGACATGAGTAAATCGTCTTTAGCGGTAAAATGAGCGTAAAAAGTGCTACGAGCAATATTGGCAGTGGTAATAATTTCACTGACACTAATACATTGATAATCTTTTTGTCTCATTAATTGGGCAAAAGTTTGCTCAATTAATTGTCTGGTTTTTTGTTGTCTTTTATCCATAACAAACAATAGTTGTCTTTTGTTGTTTAACTAACAAAAAAGTGTTTTTATCTGGTTAAACACACATAAACAATGTTTATAATTAAAGATAACTAGATTATATCAAACACTGTGTTTGATTAATAGCCAAACTAATTTAATTTACGATGATTAAAAAAATTAAACAAATTTTGTCAGGTTTGCCAGCGGTTATGGTGGCGGGGTTAGCTTTGCTTTTGAGTATGATTTTACACTTAACCCAGCAAGAGATTTTTTTTGATCCCGCTTATTTAGTGCTGCTGATTTGTTTACCACCCATTCTTGATGGGGCAATTTATTATGCCCGGCAAGCTAAACTTACCTCAGCAATGCTGATTAGTTTGGCAGTAATTGCTGCTGTGGTAATTGGTGAAGTTATTGCCGCTGCTGAGGTGGTTTTTATTATTGCTTTAGGCGAAATTTTAGAGGAAATGATGGTAGCGCGTTTGCAAAAACACTTATTAGGTTTACATCATTTATATCCGCAAACTGCTCATTTACTTAAAAAAGACACTGAGCAACCACACTGTTTAGATTGCCCAGTGGTGCGGCTCAAGCTTAATGATTTGGTGCGAATTTTTCCTGGAGAAATGATTGCGGTTGATGGGGTGATTGTGGCCGGAAAAACCAGCGTTAATCAAGCAATTTTAACTGGTGAATCATTGCCAGTGGATAAAGGGGTGGGTCAGCAAGTTTTAGCTGGGACGCAAAATCAATTTGGGACCATTGATGTTCAAGTTAACAAAGTAGGTCAGCAAGTTTTTATTCAGCAAATGATTACTTTGGTAAAAAAAGTTAAACAAAGCAAAATCCCTTTGCAACAAACTATTGACAGCTTAGCAACTATTTTGCTGCCCCTAGCGCTGCTGGGTGCAATTTTAACATGGTTAATTGGCAGTATATCAGGAGCAGGATTTTTATTAGCACTCAAGCGGGGGATTGCAGTTTTGGTGGTTTTTTGTCCTTGCGCTTTGGCATTAGCCACTCCGGTGACTATGATGGCTGCTATTGCTGCGGCCGTGAAGCAGGGAATTTTGATTAAATCGTCAGCCGCATTGGAATATTTTAGTCGTTTACACACGCTGGTTTTCGACAAAACTGGCACTCTCACTACAGCAGCTTTGCAAGTAGTGTTTTGGCAATCATTTAGTGCTCGCTTGAGTAAAGCCCAACTGCTGGCTTTAGCCGCTAGTGTTCAAGCACATAGTGAACATCCACTGGGTAAAGCTATTGTTAAACAGGCTACCACTGCCAAGTTGCCACTGCAAACAGTGGCGAGTTTTCAAGTTTTACCAGGGCAAGGTGTCAAGGCTAAATTAGCTAATCAACAGGTAATTTTATGTGGTAGTGCAAGCCTATTTAAGCAGCAGCACATCAAGTTATCTTCTCAAGTTCAAGCATTGTTGCACCAATGCTACCGGCAAGGACAAAGTGTGGTTTTGGTTGCCATTGACCATCGTGTGGTGGGTTTGATTGCTTGTGCCGATACTTGTCGCCCAGAAGCCGCCTTTGTTTTAGCCCAACTGCGCCAATATGGCTTACAACTACTACTTTTTAGTGGTGATAACCTGGGAGCGGTAGCCACTTTAGCCAAAAAACTTGGGATTGATAATTATTACTCCAAGCTACTGCCAAGGCAAAAAGCAAATTTGCTGCGCCGGTTGCAAAAGCAAGGCAAATATGTGGGTATGGTGGGCGATGGCATTAATGACGCTTTAGCGCTGCAAGAAGCTAGCGTAGGCATTGCCATGTTGCAGGTTGGCAACGATTTAGCCCTCAATGCCGCTGAGGTGGTAATTTTGAATGGTAATTTATGTAATTTAATTTATTTGCGCCGTTTAGCTCAAGCAGCTTTGCGGCTGATTAAATGGGATATTGGTTTATCATTGGTGGTAAATTTAGGGGCGATAATATTTGCCGCTTTAGGATTTTTACCTCCAGTTTATGGTGCCCTTTTTCATAATGTGGGGAGTGTAATTGTAGTTGGTAATGCTTTACTATTTTATTTTTTGAGCACCTTTGGGGCTGGAAAACTGCTGGGCTTGTTATATAATAATGGTACTTTTTGCAAAAGGAGTCATTATGTTAAAACAAGCACCTAAAGTTATTATTCTTTCGTTAGTTGCCATTGGCGTAGGTTTGGGGGTGGCTTTTTTTACTCGTGGAGAAAAACAAATTGGGGCTAATACTGCTGTTACCAGCGATGGACAAACCATTAAAACCGAAGTTCCCAGTGATGTGTCAGGAATTAAGGCAGGAGATATTTTTGGCAGTGGTGATGAAACTTCTTTTAAGGATAACGCTACTGGTTACTTGCAACCTGTGCAGGATGGCAGCAGTGATGGTTCTCACGTGCTACTTCGCCCCGGTGGGGCGAGTCAGACTGTCCACTTAACTTCTTCGGTTACCGATTTGGAAAAATTTGTCGGTATGGAAGTTAAAGTTTGGGGTGAAACTTTTCGAGGTAGAAATGCTGGTTGGTTAATGGATGTGGGTCGGGTGGAAGTGATTAAAACTGTTGGTAGCGCGCCTGAAAAATAATGATGTGGTGGTTTTCGCGCCCTAAGTTTTTCGACTATCAAGTTGAAGGCAGGGGTTTGGTGTTAAAGTTGGCTTATTTTCGTGGGGAGGTTTGGTTGACACAAAAACAAATTGCCCAAATTCTTAATCTGCGCTTACCCACCATTAATGAGCATTTGAAAAAAATTATTGGCAGTGATGGTTCACTAGAGCGAGTGCGTGAGTTTCCTATTCGTGCCGAAGATGGCAAAAAATATCAGGTGAAGCATTATCGCTTTGATGTGGTAGAGCAAATTCAAGATAAAGCTAAACCCCTAAGTAGCTTTTAGTGTTTTTGCTAAACTGTGCTGATAAGCAGCAATCACTCTGGCAGCGGGACCACTTTGTTTTAAGTGTCCTTGCTCTAACCATAAACATTGAGTGCAAAATTGCTTGACACTAGTTAAGTTATGACTCACTAAAAGCACACTGCGTCCTTGGTCACTCACCAATTCTTTAATTTTTTGCAAGCAGCGCTCTTGAAATGGAGCATCGCCCACGGCTAAAACTTCGTCAATAATTAAAATTTCACTCTGTAGGTGAGCAGCAATAGCAAAAGCTAGGCGCATGTACATGCCAGAAGAATAGTATTTGACTGGGTCATCTAAAAATTCTCCCACTCCAGAAAATTCCACAATTTGATTGAATTGCGCTTTGATTTCTGCTTTATTCATCCCCAAAATGGTGCCATTTAAGAAAATATTTTCGCGCCCTGAGAGTTCGGGATGAAAACCAGTGCCTACTTCTAAAAGAGAAGAAACCCGTCCATATATTTTAGCTTGACCGCCAGTAGGTTGGGTAATTTGACTCAAAATTTTAAAAAGAGTGCTTTTGCCCGCCCCATTTTTTCCCAAAACTCCTAGAACTTCACCCTGATTTAAAGTAAAGCTAATATCTTTTAAGGCCCAAAATTCTTGGCGCGGCTGTTTTTTTCTTAAAAGTTGATCTCTTAGAGTTAAAAATTGCCCCCCATGGGTGGGGTTTTTAAAATATCGCTTGCTTAAGTTTTCGACCATAATTGCTGTTGACATTAGGCAATATCCACAATTTGTGTTTCTAAACGCTTAAAAATTCCGGTGTTAATCATGAAAAGCAGACTACTAATGAGTAAACTCGGCCACCACCATTGCCAAAGTAGTTCTCCTTCTAAAATAGCGGCTCGGGCAAAAATTAAAAAGTGGCTGAGTGGATTAAGATAAATTAACCACGCTAAATTATCAGCTAAAAGTTCACTTTGATAAAAAACTGGGGTTGCGTAAAACCAGATTTGCAAGATAAAAGGCAGCAGTAAGCGAAAGTCACGCCAGCGCGCATTTAAAGCAGCTAATAAAAAACTCATGCTGGTAATAAAAATTGTCAGGGTAAAAACTGCCAGAGCAAAACCAAAA
The DNA here is from genome assembly GCA_963544615.1 of uncultured bacterium. GTDB lineage: Bacteria > Patescibacteriota > Microgenomatia > UBA1400 > PJMF01 > CAUUGB01. Next base: position 12,849 of record CAUUGB010000023.1, read on the forward strand.
ATAGCCGTGGGGGTTAAACTCAGGTGTTGCCAATATAGTGCCGCTAACAAAACAGTTAAAGTAATTAGTAAATCCACCAAACAGCGCAGCACCACAGTGAGAGGCAAAAAAATCCGCGGAAAATAAATTTTGCGCACCATGCCAATTTGTTCATAAACACTAGTACTGGCAGCAGCTAGGCTGTTATAGCAAAATTGCCAGAAAATAAAACCAATTAAGGTATAAATTAAATAGTTATTATTGCTGTTGGCAAATTTCACCAGCTTGGTAAAAATGAGGGTAAAAATTAGGGTGGAGAGAAGTGGTTGAATAATTGCCCACGCCACTCCTAAAAAAGTATTTTTGTAGCGCACTTGTAAATCGCGAGCCACTAGCGCCCCTAGCAGTTGGCGTCTCTGCCAACATTGGCGCCATTGAAAATCAAAAAAATGCCGCTGGGGCGTGATCACTTGACAAGTTGATTTTGACATTTAAGAGAGCTAATTATAACATTTTCTCCCTATTAGGGGTAAAAAGTGGCGTTGATGTTAAATAAGCTCAGCATTTGTTGAATACGCTACATCAGCTCAACATCCATTGAATAAGTTGAATAAGCTCACATACATTTGGGAAAATCACATTTTTATGTTAGACTGTTGTTCTTAAAATAATTACTAAAATTATCAGCAATCTTATCCTGTGCCAAGTAAATATCAACAAAGCTCTCATTGGTTAGCTTATCGAAGGAAGTACTTTAAGGCTCATCAGCTTAACTACTCCTCTCCCTTAAAACATTTACCTTTAGTTATCTTAACCCTCTTTTTTGCTGGTAGTGCTGTTTTAGGCTCCCTCCAACTCTACTCTTATGCTCAACAAAGTGCTGCTGCTTTAGCAGAGCAAGCCGCCAGTATTGCCGCTAGCTTGGCTGAGGATGCTTCCTCTAGTAGCGAGATTGCTGCTGATGCTACCAGCAGTTCTACCATGGCTTTAAGCAATCCTGATGAACTTGGCTTAGCAGACATTGCCAGTGCAGCTAATTTTCCCTCTCTCCCCTTAGCAGCTGCCCCACCTACTTCACTAGCAAATCAATCAAACTCTACCACTCCAGTCCCTGCTCGCTCACCCACGCGCTCTCCCACTCGTGGGGCTGCTCCTACCATTACTAGTATTGTTCCCAATAAAGGACCATTAGCTGGGGGAGGTACGATTACTATTACTGGCAATAATCTTCGAGCTCAACCTGTTTGGCAGCAGGTTGGCACTTTTCTGTCTTCTAGTTGTGCCCTAGACAATAATGGCAAAGCTTATTGCTGGGGAAGAAATGACGAGGGTCAATTGGGCAATGGCACTAATACAAACAGCAATGTGCCGGTAGCGGTTAAAACTGATGGGGTTTTAGCGGGAAAAACTTTAACTCAAATTGTCAGTGGATATAGAATTGCTTGTGTTCTTGATACTGAGGGTAAAGCCTATTGTTGGGGTAGGAATAATAAAGGTCAATTGGGTAATGGAACCAACACTGATAGTAATGTACCTGTGGCTGTTGACACCAGTGGTGTTTTAGCGGGAAAGACTTTGACTCAGATTGGCATAAGTTTTGATTTTACTTGTGCTTTTGATAATGAAAACAAAGCTTATTGCTGGGGAAGAAATGACGAGGGTCAATTGGGTAATGGAACCAACACTGATAGTAATGTACCTGTGGCTGTTGACA
>CAUUGB010000024.1:0-13435 GCA_963544615.1 uncultured bacterium
ACAGCATTCTCATTAGGTGATGATTTATGAATATAGTGATGTTTGATGTGATGAGGTTTTGCCATGAAGGTTTGGAAGAACGCCACACTTTCGTTGGTTCATTATGGGACAAAAATTTTGACTTTTACAACAACCCCACTGTGAACGAGTGGGCAATACACTCACCCATTAATCAGGAAGAATGTTTAAGCTGTCCAGCACTAGCAGTTTGTGGCGGTGGTTGTCCTTATGGTGCAATGCTTAAGTATGGTAGTATTTGGAACATTGATAGGCGTTTCTGCATTCACTCTAAAGAAGCACTTGAGTGGTTAATCTGGGATTTATACGATAAGGTTTTAGAGAGCTTATCTTGACACAACTTGCCCCCTCTCTTATTTCTAAGAAAGGGATTTTTGTTGTTTGAGATATTTAAGTCCTTGTTGTCGATATGCAAGTAAATCGCCATGCCAAAATCCCTGCAGATGTTTGATCTGCTCTTCGCTCAAATCGACACCAAAAACACCGCCATCGCAGCCAGTGAAATCTTTAATTACTTCCTCATCATTAAGTACGCAGGGCACAAAAACCTCACTCAATACCCAATCATCACTAGGATATTCCTTTTCCCACTGTTCCAATTGTTTCTCTAGGTTTTTAAAATATAAAAAGTGAGTCATTTCGTGAGCACAAACTGAATAAATATCGGGGCGATAAAACCGATAGTTAACCATAAAAGAATGTGTTTCCAAAAAACGTGGACACATTGGACACACTGACGGGTAAATTGTTATCTCTTTAATGCCATCCCAATGTTCACCAATTAACTGGCTCAACCTGTTGGCGATAAGTCGTAAATTGTCTTGTTCGCTTTTAAGCCACTCAACTCGCTCATTCAATTTCTTTTTATCTTGATAATATTTCATCTCAATGAATTTATTTACCTCAGCCATGGTTTTAATCTCTGGATACCACTGTTTGACCATCTCACTGTCCAAAAAATTTTTAAATTCACGGGCGTCTTGTTTTTGATCAAGTTTGACGATGAAATCTAGCATATGGTAGTGAATATACACTTCCAACTAAGACTAGTCAATGTACTGATCAACCTCACTACATTTGGGGAATAATATTTTTCTAAAACTTTTAAGACTCAAATTTATGCTCTATCTAGCACCATAGTCGTTTGGGACACATTTAATTTATTAAGTCAGCTAAACGGAATTATTAACCTTATATCAATACCTGATATCAGGTTAATAATCTGGGTAAAATTATCACGCCAACTAACTAGCGTACTCGGCATAATTGCTGCCAACAGGTTGTATAAGCACTCGAGCGCAAGCGGGTAGTAGGATAATACCGCTTCACTTGCTTTTTTATCACTGAGGGCAAACAGCTGCCCAAATGAACCACATTTTTGCCATAAACATTGGCTAATGCCTCAATGCCTGTTAGCAACTGTTGCTTTTGGTGCTGTTTTTTTGACGAAACAGCAAATAAATTTGGTTGCCAGGCTTGTTGTTTTTCCAAACCTGTTAAAATTATGCCCACTTGTTTATAGTGGCATCCAGGCACAAAAACTTGCTCCAGTAATAATTTTACTGCTGGCATGATGTCAGGAGCAAAGTTACTCGCTTGCAGTAGAGAGCGGTAAACCACCACTCGCTTTTGCTGACTGGAAAAGTTTGCCGCTGGGCGCAAATAAATCCCTACTATACCTGCCAAGATGTCTTTTTGCCACAGTGTGGGCAATATTTGTTCTAAATAGCTCGCCAACATAGCTAGCAAAATTTGCCTACTAGTAACTGCTGTGGCTAAAGTTCTGGTGCAACTAATTTGCTGCTTACCCACCGCTACATCTGATAACTCCAAACAGCTTTTCCCTTTAAGCTCATAGTAAATACGCAGCAAACCCAAACCATAGTGCTGTTTAATTAGCGCTGGCGATAAGTTTAGCAATTGAGCAACGGTGGTAATTTTGCTGGCAAAAAGGCGACGAGCAGTTTGTCCGCCAATCCCCCAAACTTGATTAACTGGCAATTCTGCTAGCTGTGGTGATAATTTGTCTACAATCATTACTCCGTGAGTAAAAGGATCGTTTTTGGCCACTTTTACTGCTAATTTAGCTAAAGTTTTACTTGCTGCCATTCCCACTGTCACCGGAATTCCTACCTCTCGCGCTACGGCAGTTTTAAGTTTTTGCAAAAATAATAAAGCCGTGGCTTTATTTTGTTGATAAGGTAAAAAGCATTCATCAATTGAGTATATTTCTAATTGACTGCTTTGACTAACTCTAGCAATTACTGCCATTACTCGACGCGACATATCGGTATATAAAGCAAAATTACTGGCTAAAACAGCAATTTTGTGTTGTCGGATTAACTGCTCAATTTGAAAACGAGGCTGTCCTGTAGTAATACCTAGTTGCTTTACCTGGGCAGAGCGTGCCACCACACAACCGTGATCGCTAGACAATACTACTACCGGGCGAGCAAGCAAATCAGGACGAAAAACACGCTCACAAGATACATAAAAATTATTGCAGTCTAATAAAACCCAACCTGTTTGCTTGGCCATATGCCAATTATACGCCCCAGCAATGCTAAACTCCCCGAGGCAAAATAATGGTGGGACCCGGCATAAAGCTACTCACTCTATTCTCATCTGCCGGATTAGATGCAGCAGTAGATGTAAAAGTTGGCGGTGGCTCAATTACACTAGGATTAACAGCTGCCGCTGGTGCTGCCTCCACCACCGGAGCAATCGGGGCAACCACAGCGCTGCTTGCTGATGTTTTATCAGCAACTACAGGAGCATTAGCGAGATTAACTTCAGTGGGGCTAGCCACAGTAGTGCTGAACTCGCTACCAGAAGCATGAGTTGCTACAGCAGTGGACGTTGGCATCCCTTCAGTTAGGCCTGCCGCCAAAGTGACTGTTGCCGACTCATCATTGGATGGAGAAACTGCTACTGAAGTTTGCTCTGGCTTTTGTTCTTGCTCCATAAAGGTTGCCTCTCCAGCCAGATCAACCGGAGAAGGAGTTTCAACTTGACTGGAAACAGGCGGAGTTGCTGCTTCACTAGCAATAGTGTCAGCAACTTGCTCAGCTGGCGATTGTTCCAGAGTTGCCACTGGAGCCACTTGTTCTTGCAAACTTAACTGCTGCAATTCTCCCCTAATAGCAGCGAGCTGCTGGGCAACTTGCTGTTCAGCGGTGGCGTCTGCTGTTTCCATATCAGCTGCAGCATTAACAGCACTCCCATCACTAGTGTCAGCTAACTCCTTGGCCGCACCAACATGAGCAGTAGTCTCAGCTGCCAAAGTAGGGGCAGCTTCATTATTTGGCGACAAATTACTCTCAGTAGGTGCGACCTCTGGCAAACCCTGACGATAGCGCTCACTTAACTGCAATAACAAGCGCATTTTTTCTGCCAAAATACCAGCCAAACCACCACTGGCAGACTGATTTTTTATCTCCCAAGCCTGAGAAAGGCTATCCCACTTTTCACCATGATAAATATCAATATTCTCGCTCTGACTACGACCCAAAAGCATCAGCAGTTGCACAAAACGATCGGCAGTTTCTTGAGGACTACTATTATTAGCATGACTCCAATTTTCCAAAATAGCTAAAGTGCTCGAGTCACTACTAAGTCTAGTCATCACCTCTTCGGCACCAAGACCATCAAGTAAATCACCCATGCCCGCCTCTGTCCATAAATCTTGACATAAAGTTGCCAGAATTTTTTTGGCGATTAACTCTCTTTGCTCTGCCTGATTTTCTCCTGCTAATACTTGAGGATCTAAAGCCGCTGCTTCCCAAAGAGGTCGATAAGTGTCTCGCTCGGCTGGCAAGGTAATATTAGCGGTTAATTGTGCAAAAACTTCCTGTCCAATGTTTTTTACTTGTGTCAATTTATCTGGCTCTAAATCATTTTTATTTTCCTCTAACTGTTGACTTAAATTAGTTTCATCAACACTATGAACATGATTTTCCTCTGTGGTTGATAATAAAGCCGGCGGCTGTTGTTCTTCCTTTAACTGCCCTAGTTCACCCACATCACTGCCATAATCACTACCCAGCATCCGCTGTCCTTGCTGATTTATTCTCCGACCCTGTTGATCGTATAATGGTATTGGCATCGCCATCATTTTAACACACTCAATACTCACGCACCAGTGCTTTTACCACTCCCCATAACTGTGCTGCCTCTTGATGATGATAAGTGGCCGCAATCACCTTGCCTCTCTGATTAACTAGTTGCCAACCGGTTCCCTCTTTGCGCCTCACTTTAGCCAAAACCAGCTCGCCAGCTGAAACTGTAACTACCAATGAATTAGCACTCAAAGGCAAAGAGCGGTCCACCACCAACACATCGCCTGTATAAATACCCTCACTTTCCCAGCAATCACTTTCTAAACGCAGCAAAAATACCGCTGGATGACTGAGTTTGAATCGCACATCAAGACTAAGAGGCAATAAGGCTGGTTTTTGTCGAGCAGCAAAACCCCTTTTTGCTTGCTGGCGTCCCTCATCACTACTAACAGAGTCTAAAACCACTGAAGTCATCATTGCTAATTATACGCCGTCTCACAGAAACAAAATTTACTCAAGGTGAAAAGAGTTTACCCGTGCAACATTAGGCTCACTAATTTAAGCCAACTACCAAGCAACAACCAAGACCACTAATTTCAATTTGCCTCATCGACAAACTTAGCGTAGACAAAAAGTCTCAATTTTGAGTTCCACCAATATACGCATGTATAGGCAATTAAATCGGCATTTGTTTCACTAATTGCCTGAGATTTTTCAATCTTGTAAATTTGATATTGCCACAATTTATAATCATCTATTAACTCCAAAATATCCCCCACTTGCAATTGATGTAGATTTTGAAAAGTTTTAGGTTTGTCTTCATCCCGCACAAACATATTAAAATGATGGCTAGCCAAAATTACGGTGCGCCCTCGGCGGCCTAATTCACCATAATCGGTGTAAAGATAAGCACCTTGGCGCATCATCTTATCAATTTCACCGACGTTCTCAGGTTCAGTGTTACTCAAAATAGCAGCATTCACCGTCCCATTCAGACTGCGAATCCAACGACCAGCCGGCAAACTTAAATCATAGCGAGGCGGCACTTTACTACCTTGATAATTTTGCACCAAGTTAGGTTGAAAAATCAGTTCACTCTCACTGCCAAGCTCCTGCCAATTCCTCGCTACCTCGCCAGCAGACTGACGCTTAGATTGTTCTGCCACCACTCCCTCGCCCCAATGAAAAGTGGCGCTCAACCAAGCTGGCAAATAATACCCCAGCAGTACCAGCAAACCCACAATCACTAGACTATTTAAAACCCAACGCCACCGCTGACGAGCTCTCCGACGACGCCAGAACAACACACTTTCACGAGAATGGGTAAAAAAATAAGGATTATAAAAAACTAAGCGTACTTGTTTGGCGCCACGATATAAACGACTACAATCTACAATTTTTACTCTAGTAATAAGAGTAAACAGCCGGTTAGTTTTCTTTTTTACTCTCACCAATTCATTATATCATGCTATCTGACCTAGTTTTTTATATAAAGTGATACTTTACAAACTGCAATTTAGTGATTATTATATCCTCATCGTTGAGCCCCTATCCCTTAATTTGATCGGATATGCTCTCGAGTTAGAAAAAGCATTGTTATATGTGGTCTCTGTCCAGCGATAATAATGCTTTTTCCGTTTTTTCCCTGGTTTTGTTGATTTTACTCAAAATATTTTTTGCTAACTTAAAAAGTGGCAACTTATCCCCCATTAATTCACTCCAACAATAAAATATTTGTCATTGAGTTATTTTAGTTTTTTTGTATCTGGTATAGGTGTGCAAATAAATCTTATCGGCTTATTAATAATGAGCTGTAATTATATTATGAGTCTAAATAGATAATAAATATGTATTATATATTGGTAATTCAATTATTTAACTCATATAGTTCTTGTATAAAGACTTAGCTTAAAACAATCAATGCAGCAATAAATATTCCTATAATCTTGACAAGAATACATTTTTTATTGTAGTATTAATGTTGAAATTTATGTCAGATAATTTTGTGGTTGACGAACACAATAACAATCAGTTTATCGGTCAAAATCAAACTGCTACTGGGAGTGGTAAACTCAGCAGCAAACACTTACTTGATGCTTACTTGAAAAACAAAAACCCTCAACACAACCCCAATACTAATCCTAGTGCTTTTAGCAGCACCAATCAATCTCCTACCACCCCTACTACTCCTTCTGTTGAAAACAGTGAAGAAAGTAAGAATAATAATAGTAGTACCACCAATAGTACTAACTACCATCAATCAGCTAATAGATCGCGAGTAAAAGAACTCGGTAGCATTGAAGCAATTCTTAAAGGCCGCCCTGCTGTCGACACCCCAACTGCCACCAATCCCACTAGCATCTATCAAGAAAGTAACCTGTTTCCTCATCAGCACAAAGATAGCGACCATACTACTGCAACTTCGTCTCCCCCACCTCATAGTAATCTCAGCTTAATGGCATTGGCGGTTTTTGGTGCTGGAGCGGTAGTTTTTGGGATTACGCAGTTTATTAAACAAGCTACGCCTAATTATGCTGCTTCTGATAACCTCAATCTTCCCGCCACCCCTCAGGCTCCTATTGTGCAAGCGCCACAAATTATGGCTTTTCAAGGGCGCCTGCTGGGAGTGCGTCCTGACCCGGTGGATAATACTTATAAAGTTAAGTTGCGCTTTAAGATGTACAATGTGGAAACTTCTGGCGCTCCTGTTTGGGACAGCAATGATTGCTATCCTATTGTTCTTAATGCGGCGCAAATTTTTAATGTGAATTTAGGTGGTAATAACAGTGGCGGACATGCTTACAATTGTGGTCCGCCTTTGGGAGATATTTTTGCCCACAACGCTAGTATTTGGCTGGAAATTATTGCCAACGGCGAAGTTCTCTCACCACGTCAAGTAGTTAAATCTGTGCCTTATGCTCTCAATGCCGCTTCCCTGCAAGGTTTACACGCCAGCGCTAGTGCCACCGCCAATACTATCCCCGTGTTAGATCAATTTGGCAATTTAAATTTTAACTCCCCTGCTACTGCCATTACTAATACTGGTGATTTATATCTCTTGCCTGCTTCTGGAAAAATGCATATTGGCAGTGACCAACATCCCACTGATTTACACCTTACTGGCAATGCTACAGTTTCTGGCACTCTACAAGCGGCAGCTATTAGCGTTGGAGATAATGGCCTTAAACTACAAACCGCTCTAGGACAACAACTCTGGGAAATTGCTGCCAATGGTAATTTGGGTTTAGGCACCACCAATGCAAGCCAAAAAATTACTCTTGGCAAAAGTCATAATTTGGCTTTTGAAATTAATCACGATCAACCCAACTGGCGTTGGAGTATCCCTAATCTCAGTGCTAATGGTAATGGCAATTTGTCTGCGGGCGACTATTATTACCGCTTTACCTGCATTAATGAACAAAATAAAGAAAGTCTGCCTAGTAGAGCCGTAAAAATTACCCACAGCAATAGCACTCAAACAGAAATTAATAATTTACCAGAAAAAAGCACTGACTGCCGCAGTGTTAATATTTATCGCACTGCTTTAGGCAGTCAAGCTTATTATTTGGTGGCTAGTAAAACTCCAGACGGCAGCAATTATATCGATAATCTCTCCAATACCACCTTACAATTAAACCAATCGCTACCTTTAGCTGGTATTTATGCGGGCAAATATTTAGCAGTGCAATTTGGCAGTGACGGCTCACTCCTCACTAATCAGCGCTTTAATGCTGCCACTCATGCCGACAATCAAGGTCTGCGACTTCCCACTTATGCTGGTACTCCCACTCCTAAACAAGGTCAAGAGGTGGGCGATATTGTCTACGATAGCACTAATGCCATTTTATACCTCTATAATGGGAGCAATTTTGTACCTTTAACCAGTAATAATTCCTATTGTCAAGGCAATAATTGTCAAGTTGGCATGGAACCAGAATATGCTGGGGCGATTATGACCATTAGCACCCAAAGTCAAATTGAAGGCAAATCACAAAACGGCAAAAACTATTATAGTATTCGCTCCAACACTAGCAGTGAGAATACTATTGTGGTTAACTACACCATTCCAGCTAATTTCAAAGCTTGGCATGCCCAAAAAGGCATTAGCTTAGATTTTGCTACTGCTGGCAATGATGGCAGCAGTAGCAAAGTAAATGTGACGGTGAGCAACAGCACCAATAATAACTCGCCTATTGCTCATCTCAACTTATATTCTCAAACTCACAACGAGTGGAGACAAGATTATTTTACCGCTGATGAGCTCAACAAGCTTAATTTTAAGGCTGGCAATACCCTAACTTTTACCATCACCACTCAAGACGACAACGAAGAAGTTAAAATTGGGCGCTTGTTATTTAACTACCTTACTAACTAAAAGTTTTTGCCTGTTATAATAGATTTATGCAAAAGCATACCCTTTTAGAGGTGCGCACTGGTCGTGATTGCCAAAAAGGCGCTGAGGCAATGAGCGAGCTGCTCTCTTCTCTGCCCTGTTTACATTCGGGTTTTATTGCTTGCCTACTGGCTCAAAGTGAAATTGTCAGTTTTGAAATTGTCTTAGAAAATCAAAACGTCACTTTTTTTATTTACTCCCCCAATCGTCTAGTCGAAACTTTCAAAGGATTGCTAGGAGCACATTACCCTGAAGCCAGTGTGACTCCGCTACCAAATGAAGACCCTCTCACTCATTTTCAAGCTGCAGCAATCACTCACTATCAAAACCAAGGTCTTTATGTAGGCTATAATTATTTTTCCCTAGAAAGAGATAGCTATTATCCTCTCAAAGACTATCGAGATTTCAAAGACAGTGATTGTCTCGCTCCGCTGCTTTCGCATTTATCTCAAGCAGCTCAAGGAGAAAAAGTCATAGTACAATATTTGCTCACTCCTGCTACCGATAGCTGGAAAACTCCTGGCATCAAAATGCTCACTCCAGACAGTGAAGGCAAACTCAGTATTGACGCTAATGCCAAAGCTTTAATAGAAAAAAAACTTCAAGAAAAAGGTTTTTTTATTAACCTTAATGTGGCCACCTTAGTAAAAAATCGAGAAAGAAGTGAATTTTTTTTAGAAAACATTATGAGTGCTCTGGCCAATTTACAAAAAGATGGCAGCAATGCGCTCAAACGTCACCAACCACTCCTGCCCAAAAGACGCCTGCAGGCCATGGTCAACAGACAATTAATTAACTCCAGTGGCTTTTACTTAAATACCAGCGAACTCGCCAGTCTTTACCACTTTCCCAATCAAAAAGTAGCCACCATTCCCAATTTAGCTTGGGGAAAAAATTTACTCGGTGAACCACCAGTAAATTTGCCCATTGTCCGCAAAGAATATTCCCCAGAGATTAAAAAAGAAATTAATGTGTTTGCCGAAACTTTATATAAAAACGAAATTAATCGCTACGGCATTCGTCGCGCTGACCGACGCCGACACATGTATGTCATCGGTAAAACCGGCACCGGCAAATCTACCATGCTGGCTAACATGGCCATCAATGACCTGCGCAATAATGAAGGGATTTGTTTTATTGATCCGCATGGAGACGCCATTGATATTCTCCTCAACTACATTCCCTCTAGCCGGATTAATGATGTAGTTTTTTTTAATCCTGCTGACGGCGAGCGAACCGTGAAAATCAATCTCTTTGAGGGTGACAACATTGAACACCGAGAATTAATTGCCTCAGGCATTGTGGCCATTTTCCAAAAACTCTACTCTTATTCTTGGGGGCCGCGCCTAGAACATTTTTTGCGCAATGCTCTACTCACCTTACTGCAAATGGAAAATGCTCGTCTTTCTGACATCATTCAATTATTTACCGAAAAAGAATTTCGCCAAAAAGTCATTGCTCAAATTAATGACCCAGTGATTAAAAGTTTTTGGCTGGGCGAATTTGAACCCTTACAAGACCGAATGAAAAACGAAGCTGTTGCTCCTATTCTTAACAAGGTGGGACAATTTGTCTCCTCTCCCCTAGTCCGCAACGTAGTTAATGCCGATAAATCGTCATTTTCTATTGAGCAAATTATGAATGAGGGCAAAATTCTTTTGGTTAATTTATCTCAAGGTCTTTTAGGCGAAGACAATGCCACTCTTTTAGGTGCTATGCTGATTACCAAAATTCAATTAGCGGCAATGGCTAGAGTGCATATTCCAGAGGAACAACGACGTGATTTTTATCTTTACGTTGATGAGTTTCAAAACTTTGCCACCACTTCATTTAATAAAATTCTTTCCGAAGCGCGCAAGTATCGACTTAATTTAATTCTTGCCAATCAATATATTGCCCAAATCCCCGAAGAAGTGCAAAAAGCAATTTTTGGCAATTGTGGTAGTATTGTTAGTTTTGTGATGGGCTCAGAAGATGCCCAAGTTTTCTCCAGAGAATACGGAGAAAAATATACTTATGATGATTTAGTCTCTCTTAATCGTCATCAAATTATCAATCGCATTTCCATTGATAATATTCTCTCTCACCCCTTCCCTGCTTACACTCTACCCTTAGCAGCCGTAGCTAATCACAACCGCCAAAAAGTTATTCGCGTTTCGCGCGAACGCTATGCCACTAAAAAAGACATGGCTGCTCCCAAATCTAGTTTAGCCGCAAGCACCACTCACCCCAGCAGCAAACCTCGCCCTAAATTTAACTCCCATCAACAACCTCAACAAACCTCAACCAATAAACGCCAGCTGCAAGAGACCACCTCTAAACCGCCATCACCATCACCAAAACAAACTGTCTCCAAAAAGCCACCATATCAACCACAACAACACTCACACCAATCCCAACAACAGAATAAAAAATCTTTGCCACCTCGAAGTGCTAAATAATTTGCAACTGCTCAAGTAAATCTTTAACTCGCCGCTGAGCGGGATAAGCATAAACCTGCTGATAACCCAAGCGCTTGGCTTCTTTAATGCGCCGCTCCAATGAACTCACTGCTCTGATTTCTCCCATCAAACCTACCTCGCCAATGAAGACTGTTTTTGCTGGTAAGGGTTTTTCTTTTAGAGAAGACGCTAAAGCTAGCGCTAATCCTAAATCAATCCCAGCTTCTTGAATTTTCATCCCCCCCACCACAGAGAGAAAAATGTCGGCTGTGCCCAGGGGCAAATGACAGTGCTTACCCAAAACTGCCGCCAACACTTGTACTCGCGACAAATCAATGCCTCTACCCACTCGTCGCGGCATTGCTAGTTGTGATGGAGTCACTAAAGCTTGTACTTCAGTGAGTAGCGCTCTAGTACCTTCTAAAATACACACCACCCCACTACCTGGAACTCCAGTTTGACTCTCTTGCAAAAAGTATTCGCTGGGATTGGCCACCTCACTCATGCCCAATTCATTCATTTTGAATACACCTACCTCATCACTAGCACCAAAGCGATTTTTTAATACCCGCAAAAACCGCAACTCCCCTGAACGCTCACCTTCCAAAGCAAAAATTGCGTCTACTAAATGTTCTAAAACTTTCGGTCCTGCCAATCCTCCATCTTTAGTGACATGCCCAATTAAAAATGTGGGAATATGCAAGCTCTTCACCGTTTGCACCACCCGTTCCACACATTCTTTAATTTGCCCCAACCCACCAGCTTGCCCCAAAAGATCTTGTGTTTTTAAAGTTTGAATTGAATCCACAATCAATAAAGCTGGTGGTAACTTTTTTATAGCAGCTGTTAATAAGTCAACGTCACCACTGGTAAAATAGTCCAAAGGTAAGTCGGCCAAATTAATGTCTTTAGGGAGTAGTCGTCGCAGGCGAATGTTAATTTGTGCCGGACTTTCTTCACCGCACAAATATAAAATTCGCGCAGAATTGACGGAATGTTGGAGTTTTGTTTGCTGTAGATATTTTGTGCTCAAATTAATCAGCACTTGAGTAAGTAGAGTTGACTTGCCAATTCCTGGCTCACCCCCAATTAAAACCACACTACCACGCACCATTCCCGCCACCCCATTTTCGCTCCTACCTAAGCAGCGGTCTAATTCACCAATTCCTGTAGTAAAACGACCGAAATCAAGCTGCAAGTCTTGACTCGCTTTTATTGAAGTAATTGCGCTATTAATTTGCAGTGAACTCACTGGGGCAAATGATTTTTTCTCGGCAATTTGTTCGGCAATAGTTTGCCATTGACCACAACTGTCACAACGTCCTTGCCAACGAGGATAATGGCGCCCACAATTTTGACATACATAAATTATTTTTGCTTTTTCTGCCATAATATTTAATTTTCTCAATATTGTTTGTACCTCTCCTCCATTTGTCCATCATCAACGGTGAGTGCAAATAATCACAGCAAAATATGACAAAATTATTAATCCCTAATTAAAGGATGGAAAAAAATTTGCTGTGGGGTGACCACTTCACGAGTTTGATGTCCGCGCTGATATAGCCATTGCCCATAAAATAAAAATTTTTCCCACCAGTCTCCTAAAATGCCCGATATTAATTTACTTTTTTCTGGCACTTTTACTGCAGTAAGCATCGCTGGTAATAAAATATTTTTTTGCGACCGATAATTATTAGCTAAAATCTTCTTTATCCACCCCCGATTGACCGCCAACAAACGGACAAAAATTTTTTCTGGATCATAAAGGGGACGCAGCCGCAACAATTGCCAAGCACCAAACTCTGAGCGTTTAATAGTAGGAACCAGCAAAGCCCTCTCGTCTAAAAATAAATTTAGGCACCAACTATCACGCTCACTGCCAAAACGCCGTTTTTTGCCCATTTTAATCGCTCGCCAATAACAGCCCCAACGAACAGTAAACACTCGCCTAGCAGAGGTAACAATTAAATAGTCCAAGTCATCATCAACACCAACATCTCCCCAAGCCACTGAACCCGTTAAGCCAATTGCCTTTATCTCTGGAACATGAGTAAGCAAATCTTTAGCCCCAGCCACAGCTAGGTCAATTTTATACTGCCACAGCCCCGAGGGAACCTGACGGCTTTTACTTCTCATTGTTTTGGCTCGATAAATAATGGTACTCCGCTAAAGTTTCGCCCCATTTGTTATTAAACGCTTTTTCATTATTAATGGCGGCTAAAATCTGCTGATCATCTTGAGAATCAGTTAATGCCTGCTCTAAAGAAAGGCGCAGCATTTTCCCCATTGTTTCATTAATCCCATGGTCAAAGGTTTTATCATTCAAAGGAAAACCTACTGCTTTATTAGCATTCACTAAATAAGCATGCACATAGTGGTCACTCGCAAGTTTATCCGCTAGAGTTTTTTTAGGATATATTTCTCCAAAATCGCGACTCACACTTTGCTCATAATTGAGTTTTTCTAGTACTTCATCGCGCGAAAAGTATTGCAACAGTCGCCACGCTGCATCCTGATAAGCGGTA
>CAUUGB010000025.1:0-11073 GCA_963544615.1 uncultured bacterium
AAATTTCCTCAGCTGGCAATGCTTTGCCACCAATATTGCCAGCTTCCAGGGCTTTGGTAAAGCTGCCAAAGGTTTTTTTAGCTGTTTTTAACTCTGCGGCTGTATAGCCTTGGGGATTATAAATGCAGCCGCGAGAATCACTCACCGCCACAATTTTAAACCCCATTTTTTCGGCATGATGGGCAAACCAACCGCCCACATTACCATATCCTTGCAAAGCAATAGTGGTTTGAGAATTTTTCATTTTCAGCTTTTGGGCGAGTTGGTGCAAAACAATGCAGCCACCCAGGCCGGTAGCTTCTAGCCTACCAGGACAACCGGCAAAAACAACTGGTTTACCGGTAAAAGTTGCTAAGTAATTTTGCTTAAAGTCACCTTGGCTTTTTTTAATTTCTAAAAACTCATCAGCCATCCAAGCCATAATTTGTTCATTAGTGTTCATATCTGGAGCAGGAATGTCTAACCAAGGACCAAAGTTTTCCTCTAAAGCGCGCACATAAGCGCGAGAAAGACGCTCTAGTTCATTGGCAGAAAGGGTTTTAGGGTCCACACATACTCCCCCTTTGCTCCCGCCATAAGGCAAATTAGCAATGGCACACTTCCAGGTCATCCAGGTAGAGAGGGCTTTAACTTCGTCCTCACAAACGCTCTGGTGAAAACGAATGCCACCTTTGTATGGTCCACGGGTATTATTGTGTTGTACTCGCCAAGCCTTAAAAGTGGCAGTTTTACCAGAATCTAGGGTAATTTTTAAGGTGGCAGTGGCTACTTTATCAATGGTTTTGATTTTTTGTAAAATTTTTTGGAAAGTCTTTTGATCTTGATAATCAGCAGCCAATAATTTAGCCGCATCATCAATCTGCAAGAGTGCATTTTGATAAGCCGAAATAGATGTCATACCCACCTTTCTAAAAACCGTGTCACTATTGTAACACCTAAAAAACCACCGCGATGGCTAGTGAGGGGAGATTTGTGGTATGAGCTAATAGCTAAATTCTGATAATAAAATCTAAAGTAATGCTTAAAAGCAGGCACAGTGAAGCAATAATTAGCCACTCATTAATGGTTTGCCAAATAAAAATGCGTCGTGGAGGTGATTGATATTGTTTAATACAGCCCAAAAAAAGTGCTTCCATATTTTCCACTAAAGGATGATGAGGCCTGGGAGCAAGGATTAAATTATTAGGAACTATCTTATCCATATTCAGTTAGATTATATCATAAAATATCAAAATAACATAAAATATCAGATTTCATCTCCTCAGCAAAATTGCTATAGTTTGCTGATTTCATTTGGTCTAAAAATGTTGGCGCTCTTAAGTTTTTTAAGACTGATTTTGTCTGTGAATATAATCGATAATACTGGGCAAATTAAGCTTTAATTGTTCCCCAGTGTGCATATTTTTTAAGGTCAGCTCACCACTAGCTAGCTCATCATCGCCGACTATTAAAGCAAACTTGACTCCTAAATCACCCGCATACTTCATTTTCTTTTTGATACTAGCATTTTGCAGATAAACTTCACTGGGAATTTGGGCAGAGCGCAGTTGTTTGGTAATAGCTAGGGTGCTACTAATATCTCCTGTAAACGGCAAAACTACTATTTGGGAACAAGTTTTTTGCTTGGGATTTATTATCCCTAAATGTAGTACTTGAGAAAAAAGTCGTGTGAGTCCAATTGAAGTACCCACGCCTGGCATTTTTTCGCTGGCAAAACCACCAACTAAATTTTCATAGCGACCGCCAGAACAAATTGAGCCTAATTGGGTAGCCTGATTAAGTTTGGTTTCAAAAACTGTCCCGGTGTAATAATCTAAGCCCCGAATAATGCCAGCATGATAACGGTAGCAGTTAGGGTCAACTCCCAAAGCTTTCAGTCCCGTTTCCACCTGACTTAATTCATCAATTCCGGCGCGAAACAAAGCTCCGCTCACCTCTAAGTTTTCCAGCTCGCCGATAAAATGGTCAAAACTCCCTTGCAGTTTTGCAAAACTGAGCAATTTTCTAATTTCAAAAGTGTCTAGTCTTAAAAGTGAGAGCTCTTTTTTAAGTGCCGACTCACTCATTTTTTCGCTGCCGTCAAGTAAATGCAGTACTTTATCACTATCCATTATTTTAAGAGCCTGCAAAAAACCCATCACTAATTTGCGATTGTTGATAAAAATGGTAAACTCTCCTAAATTAAGTCGCCCAATAGTGGTGGCCATTAAACTAATTATTTCGCTGTCGTAACTTAAATCTAGTTTGCCTCTGCCAATAATATCGGCGTCTGCTTGATAGAATTCGCGGTAGCGCCCGGTTTGTGCTCTTTCACCACGATAAACTTTGCCAATAGCCAAGCGACGAAAAGGAAACTGCAGGTTACTCTGATGCAGCGCTACGTAGCGAGCCAGTGGCACGGTGAGGTCAAAGCGCATAGCTAGATCGCTATCACCCTTTTTGAAGCGATAAATTTGCTTTTCTGTTTCTCCACCTGCTTTAGCCAGTAAAATAGCGGCTCTTTCTAAAACTGGAGTTTCTATGGGAGTAAAACCAAACAAACGATAAGTACTAGCAACTGTCTGTTTCCAGTTTTCAAAAATTAATTGTTGAGCTGGGGTAAATTCAGCCATGCCAGCTAGTGGGGTGAGATTATATTTCATATCCTTAATTATACGCTATTTCCTCAAGTTTTAATCAATTTAACTAGCAACATGTTAACTCACAGGTATTTTAAGTTCATGTCTGGCAACTAAAAACTTCGGTTAAAGTTGAAGAGTGAAATAGTCTGCTATAGATAAATAAAGCTAAAAAATCCCGGTATACCACTCAACTATAACTTAATATTTCCCATGGTTGACAAATAAAACAAAATAGATTATAAGGATAATCATCAGGTAAAAGGAAATACCCACATGGCATTGACACTTTATAAAAAGCAAAAACAAATTTATGATTATCTTTGCCAATATATTCAGCGCAATGAATTTGCACCTACTTTAAGAGAAATTGCTAATGCCATTGGTGTCAATTCAGTCGCCACAGTGCATGAGCACTTAAAAGCGCTGGAGAGCAAAAATTTAATCAGACGCAGTAAAAGTAAAAATCGCGCCATTGAGCTCACCAGCCGCACTTTTATTAAACTCACCGAAGGGGTAGATTTGCCCATTGTCGGTTTTTTGCGTGCTAATGAACCTTTAGTTAATAATGTCCGCTCTGAGATGACTTGCAAAGTTTCTCCAGAGTTAATCACCGGTAAAAAACGTGCTGTGATTTTACAAATTCAGGGCGGTGGATTTGATAAAGAGTTTTTAACTGATGGTGATTTGCTCATTGTTGAAGAAGATAAAGAAATTGATTCGGGAGAAAAAGTGGTGGCGATTTTAGATAATGAGGTGGCGATTTTATGTCGTTATTTTCGCGAAGCTACCAGATTGCGTTTGGAACCTCTTTATGAAAGTGACGCCATGCCCCTTTATGCTGGTAGAGTAAAAATTTTAGGGCGTCTGATGGGCATGATGCGCAAGCTCAGCTAAAATTCTTTGCAGAGACAAACTGCATGTAGAGTAACACGTTTGCTAATTTTTTAGTCAATCAGCATCGTTTAGTAGCGTTGGGGTGCGCATTAACAAGCTCACATTGAATGGATTTAGATGGGATAAGTTTGCATATGAATAAGCTCGTATATGAATAAGCTCACATACATTTCTGAAAAATTGCCTGAGGGTGATTATGCTATAATACTCCGGTATGTTGGTGCGTCCGATTACTCTGGAAGAAAAAGATGTTTACAATCAAGTGGTCACCCATCCCCTGCAATCTTGGGAATGGGGTGAGTTTAAGCGCTTAAATGGGCAAAAGGTGGAGCGGATTGGTGTTTTTGACGACAATGGTAAGCTGCTTTCAGCAGTGCAAGTAACTTTTCACAAAGTTGCACTAGGAATGAGTGTGGGCTATTTGCCCAAGGGGACGATGCCCGATGAAGAACAATTGGCTGCTTTAAAAGAAATTGGTCAGCGCTCTGGAGCCATTTTTATTAAAGTTGAGCCCAACGTGATGATTCCGGTGAGTGAGAGTAAAAATGCTAATTTCGACTCCATTAATAAATTTATTTATGCTCGCGGGGGTAGAAAAGCTCAGCCGCTTTTTACTCCTCACACTTTTTTGCTTGATTTAACTCCTAGTGAGGAAGAACTATTTGCGGCTTTGCATCCCAAAACTCGCTACAATGTGCGCTTAGCGCTTAAAAAAGGAGTGCGAATTGTAGATGATTCTAGCGATGATGGTTTGGAAACTTTTATCAAACTTTTAAGCGAAACTACCTCTCGGCAAAACTTTTATGCCCATAATGCTAAGTATTATCGTGATTTGTGGAAAACCGTTGGTCGCAGTGGAATGATGAAAATTTTTCATGCAGTTTACCAAGATACAGTGATTGTTTCTTGGATTATTTTTCTTTTTAACGGTAGGCTTTATTATCCTTATGGCGCTTCTTCAGTGCTTCATCGTGAAGTGATGGCTTCTAATTTAATGATGTGGGAAACCATTAAGTATGGCAAAGCTCATGGGGCTAGCTCTTTTGATATGTGGGGAGCTTTGGGAGAAAATCCCAATCCCAAAGATCCTTGGTATGGTTTTCATCGTTTTAAGCAAGGCTATGCTGGTGCACTCATGGTGAACTTCCCCACTTTTGATTTAGTTTATAATCCCTTGTATTACCAACTTTTTATTCTGGCTAATAAATTGCGCTGGTTCTTTTTAAAGACTACCAGAATTTTTGGGAGTCGAGCTCAGAAAGGAGATAAAAGTGAACAAATATAAACGGGTCATGCTTAAAGTCACTGGAGAATCACTTTTGGGACGGCGTGAATATGGGATTGACCCTTTAGCAGCAGCTAAGTTGGCAGAAAAAATTAAAAAAATCCATCAGTTGGGAGTAGAAATTGCCATTGTGATTGGTGGCGGTAATATTTTTCGTGGGATTGCTGGTTCTAAAAATGGCATTGATAGAGCTACAGCAGACTATATGGGCATGATGGCTACGGTAATGAATGGCATGGCGCTAGAAGATGCTTTGGGTAAGGCGAGTGTGCCGGTACGTCTGCAATCGGCTTTAACCATGCCAGCTGTGGCAGAGTCTTATTTGCGTAAAAAAGCTATCAGACATTTAGAAAAAGGTCGGGTGGTGATTTTGTCTGCTGGTACTGGTAATCCTTATGTCACCACTGATACCGGGGCTGCTTTGCATGCTTTGGAACTGCATTGTGATGTACTAATGAAGGCAACTAAAGTTGATGGTGTGTACGATAAAGACCCGCAACAGTTTGCCAACGCCAAGCTTTATCAAACCCTCGAATACAAAGACGTTTTAGGTTTGCACAAATTAGAGATTATGGATTCGGCTGCTTTAGCCATGGCACAAGAGAATAATTTAGTGATTCAAGTTTTTGATTTATTTGCTGATGACAATTTGTTTAAGGCAGTTAAAGGTGAGCCCATTGGGACAGTGATTGCCAATAATATTGTGACTAAATTTGCCTAAGCCTCTTGGGTATTTTTAAGTAAACTTACTTGAGTGGTTTGGCGCTAACTTATCGTTTTGTATGGTCTTGGTTTCTTGATAGGACTTTTTATCCGGTACAATTGTATTTAAGTATTCAGTTTGTATGGATTTACCCACATATTTATTAGTTTTTCACCGATGAGGCCTAATTTCCCCAAAATGTGTGAGTGCACACAAAATAAAACTGCTAGTTAAATTTGTCCGAAGTTGAGATAAAATGGTGGTAGTAGCAGAAAGGACAATATGAGCACAATTGGCATTAACGGTTTTGGTAGGATTGGGCGCACTGCCTTTAGAGTGTGGTTAACTAAACACGCTGATAAAGCCACAATGGGCATGATTAATACTTCCGGTTCTATGGATATTGCTGGCTGTGCTCATTTGCTCAAATACGACAGTAATTATGGGGTGTTTGGTGAAGAGGTTGCTTTTCAAGAAGTCCAACCAGCCAAACAGGCAACGGCACAAAATCCTCTCATAGGTTATCTAAAGGTACGGGAGTGGCAAATTCCGGTTACTGTGGGGCGTGATCCCAGCTTACTGCCATGGTCAACATATGGAGTAGATACAGTCATTGAATCTACTGGAGCTTTTACTAGTAGCGAAAAAGCCAGCGCTCATTTGCAGGCTGGGGCTAAAAGAGTTATTATTTCTGCCCCCCTTAAGGGTGAAGGTGGTCAAATGGCAGTAATTGGAGTGAATGATTTTTCTCCGGAAGAGCCTGTAGTTTCTAATGCTTCTTGTACTACCAATTGCACTGCCCCGATTATTAAAGTTTTAAGTGAGACTTTTGGTATTCAAAAAGCAATTCTCAATACTGTTCATGCTTTTACTGATGATCAAAATTTGCAAGATAATTCTCATCGAGATTTGCGCCGTGCCCGCAGTGCTTCGAGCAATATTGTCCCCACCTCTACTGGGGCAGCTTTGGCGGTGGGAAAAATTTTTTCGCCAGTAGCAGGGAAATTTGATGGGGTGGCTATTCGTGTGCCAGTTAAAACTGGTAGTTTAGCCGATATTGTTTTTTTAGCCGCTCGTCCAGTGAGTATTCAAGAGGTTAACAACGCTCTGATTGCTGCCAGCAACAGCGAAGCTTACCGCGGTATTATTGCTACCACCAATGAACCAGTGGTGAGTAGTGATATTGTTGGTCGCAGTGAATCAAGCATTGTTGATTTGGCTCTCACTAATGTGATTGATGGCGACTTGGTGCGAGTGGTAGCGTGGTATGATAATGAGTTTGGTTATTGCAATCGCCTGGTTGAACAAGCAGTGAAGTATTAACCTAACTATTTGGTGTTAATTGAGATAATTTTTATTGAGGAAAGGATTTATGGACGCTAGTCAACAATTAGCCGAGCAGGCTTTGGATGCTACTTCAAGCAAGGATGAGGTAGCACAAAGTGAAAAAATTGCCGAAACCCTTAATGCCTTGCAAGGAGTAATTGAGCGCAACGCCAGAGAGTTAGGGCAATTAAACAAACAGCTTAAAGAAAAGCGGGAAATGTTAAAAAACATGGTTGATAATGACACCGAAGTGAGCGCTGCAGCAGAAAAAGTCAAACTCATTCAAAATGAATTAAAAGAAAAGAAAGCTAAAATTTCCACTGATCCGGCTCAAGTAGCACTGAAATTAGAATTAGCTGAGTTGGCTAATAATAAACGAGAAATTGAAGAAACTCTTTCTTCACATTTAGTTAATTATCATCAATTAACCGGTAGCACTAGTTTTGATACTTCCGATGGCGATCAATGGGAGTTTAAAATTTCTGCTCGGGTAAAAGCAACTAAAGGTTAAATTTTTAGTTTACGTCTGAGGCGGTAATAAAGTTTCCCCAGACCAGTGGTTTTTTTAATCATTAAATCAGCCCACCAGTAATGAGCTTGGTGAAAAAAATTTTGCCGGAGTTTTTTTAATTGTTTATTGCTAAGATTCTGCCAGTTAAAACCCTGTTTTTGCCATACTTTTGCTTGAGTTAAAAACTGGTAGTGTGCTTGCAAAATAGTTAAAGCTACACCGTGATTGCCCTCTAGCAAACCCTCATCGGCAAAACCTCGGCGCCAAAATTCATCAAAAAAACTCGCCAATAAATCAGTAGGAGTAACGGTGTGGTTTTTTTGTTTACTAATTTGCTCGGCAGCAAAGTTGCTGTATTTGTCGGCACGTTGGATAAATTGTGATACGGATTGATAATTGTGGTGAACAATGGAGAGTTCTTCGCTGCTGGGGAAATAAGCACTTTTACCAATAATTTTAGGAACTGAATGCACTTGAGGTTGCCATTTTATAGCGCCACTGCGCCATAGTCTCATTTGGTAATCTGGGTACCAGCCAACTTTTTGAATGGGTTTATCAAAAATAATGTTGGTGCGCGCAATAAAATAAGCTTCGGCAATGGGCAATTGATGAGGAGAGTTGGTAACTACTTGGCGAATGAGAGTGGCGAGCTCTTTTTTAATTTGCTCATCAGAGTCAATCATAAAAATCCATTCACCGCTGGCTTTGCTAAAAGCAAATTCTCGAGCTGGGTCGGCAAAACCAATATCTGGATGAGGGTACTGATAAAACTTGGCAGCAAATTGTTTAGCAATAGCGGCAGTTTGATCTTGGCTAGCCATATCGACAATCACAATTTCATCGGCTATTGGCGCTACGCTGCCAAGACACTCACGCAAATATTTGGCACTATTTTTAGTGTTAAGTACCACCGATAAGCACGGATTTTTTGTCATGAGGATATTATATTCCTTATTAAAGCAAGTTGCGCCCAGTCATTTGCGCGGGTTGAGGTAGTCCCATTAAAGATAACATGGTGGGGGCAACATCTGCTAAAACTCCATTGGGCAAACTGCGACTTTGATTAAAAAATCTTGGTGACACCACAATAAAAGGTACTGGATAAATTGAATGTTCAGTATCCATAGCACCAGTATTCATGTCAATCATTTCTTCCACATTACCATGATCGGCAGTAATAATTAAATTACCCCCTTTTTGATAAACTGCTCTAGCAATTCCTCCCACACATTCATCCACTACTTCGCAAGCTTTAATACCTGCTTCTAGGTTGCCTGTGTGTCCCACCATATCTCCGTTGGGCAAATTAATAATGATGGTGTCATAATCAGCATTATTAATGCGCTGCACTACTTCATAGGTAATCTCTCGCGCCGACATTTCTGGTACCAAATCATAGGATTTTTCGCCTTTACTGGGTAAAATCACTCGGTCTTCACCCGGGAAAATAAATTCTTTTTGTCCATTCATATAGTAAGTGACAAATCGTTCTTTTTCGGTTTCGGTGGCTCGCAGTTGTTTAAGTCCATGTTCAGCAAAAATTTTGCATAAAGGTAATTTGACTGGTTGAGGTGGAAAGGCTTCGATGACTGGCAAACCATCTTCATAGCGAGTCATAGTGACAAAAAATAAATTTTGCAGGGTGCGCTTGCGATTAAAAGTGGTGGTGGAGCGACTTTGATGTAAATTATTTTTAGCATATTTCTCCATATAAGGGTCAAAATCTAAAACCTGAGCTTGCGAGCTGGAAAAATCTGCTTTGGTAAAAGCACGAGTAAGTTCGCGAGGGCGATCAATGCGATAATTGGTAAAAATTACCGCGTCATTATCATTGATGGTAACTACTTGTCCTTGAGCATTAACAATGTTGGTAGGCACAATAAATTCATCGGTACTGCCTTTTTCATGTTGTGCTTTAACTACGGCAATAGGGTCTTGACCTCGCTCTCCTAAGCCAGAAGTTAAACAATCATAAGCTTTTTCAATTCGCTCCCAGCGTAAATCTCTATCCATAGCATAAAACCTGCCCATCACGCTAACAATTTCTCCCACCCCTACTTGTTGGCATTTTTCTTGAACGCGGCGAATGACATCGGGAGAATTATAAGGGGGTGAATCACGACCGTCGGTAAATAAATGCAAATATACCTGAGGAATATTTTGTTTCGCTGCCATCTCTACCAATTTGAGCATGTGCTCCAAATTAGCGTGCACTCCCCCATTGCCAGCCAAACCCATAATGTGTAGGGCAGAAGAGTTTTGTTTCACATGTTCAAAAGCTCGAGCAAAAGCTTGGTTGCGCTCAAAACTGCCGTCGCGAATAGACATATTGACGCGGGGTAAATCTTGATAAACAATATTCCCAGCCCCAATATTCACGTGGCCAGTTTCGCTATTGCCGTCCTCTCCTCGAGGCAGTCCCACCGCTTCGCCAGCAGCTGCTAATTGGCAGTGAGGAAAAGAGAGCCAAAATAAATCGAGATTAGGAGTTCTGGCTTGAGAAATAGCATTGCCAGCATTGTTAGGGCCAATACCCCAACCGTCCAAGATTAATAGCACATTGGGTTTATTGCCGGCAAAACTCTTGCGCGGAAACTGTTCGCTAAAATCTTTACCTGTTAGAATTGGTTGAATAATGTGTTTGTTGGGTTCAATCATAAATTTTACCCTTTAACCTTTATAGATGATTAGTGATTAAACTTGTTGCAACTTTTCTATTTCTGTAGCAATTTGGGAGAGGCGATTGTATTTGGCAATGCGCTCACCTCGATTAGGGGGACCAAACTTGAGGAAGTCAGCTCCTACCCCAACGCCCAAATCGGCAATAAAGTCATCATTGGTTTCACCTTCACGGTTAGAAATGATTATCTGCCAGTTAGCTTCTCTAGCCTTCATGATAGCTTCAATTAAATGACTGCAGGTAGGAGCCTGGCTAGTTTTGATTATAATAGTATTAGCCATGTTTTGGTTGCGAGCTTCGGTGATGAGCTTGGCGTCTGAGCGAGTGGGAGCATCAGCAATAACTCGGGCAATTTTGTCAAAATCAGCTAAGAAAGTTTTCCAAGAATCAAGATCATCGGTAGCAAAAGCATCCTCAAAAGCGTATAGACCATAAATTTTATTTAAGTCTTGTAAATATACTTGCCAAGTTTTAGGACTTAGCGGTTCGGGATTATCTTTAATATGATATTTGCCAGTTTTATAAAATGAATTAGCATCAAAATCAGCGCCGAAAAACAACTCATGACCAATAGTTAGATTGCAATTTCTGGCAGCCTCGGCAATTAGGTCGAAAGCGTCGGTATTTTTGTACAAGTTGGGTGTATAACCCCCACTGGGACCAACTGAGCGAATTGCTCCTTTTTCTTTAAGAATTACTCCTAAAGCTCGGTAAACATTGACAGCAATTTCCAAAGACTTGTGAAAATTAAAATGATTAGCAGGAATAATTTGATATTCTTGAAAATCGAGGTTATCGGTGCCATGCTTGCCCCCATCAATCATGCCATAAATACAGGTGGGCACCACAATGGCACTGGCCAGTTGATATTTTTTTAGCAAATAATAGTAAGTAGGCCAGCCATAAGAAAGGGCGGCAGCTTTCATGAGCGTTTGTGAGACTACCATGGTAGAATTTGCCCCAATATTGTGCATGTTTTTGCTGGGATCTAAGGAGACAATTTTTTTATCTAATTCTTCTTGTTTGGTGGGGTTTTGTCCCACTAGTAAAGGG
>CAUUGB010000026.1:0-10508 GCA_963544615.1 uncultured bacterium
CTCAAGCTATCAATAACTTTTGTGTCACTTGCACCACTAGTGAGTAATTGTTGTAGATGAGCTAATTCTTGATCGCGTTCATGATTATTTGCGGTAACTTCGTGAGTGGCTGATACAGCTGCTTGTTCATCATGAGAAGAAGTGGGGGTATGAGCGATAAAGTTAGTGGCTTCATGATTGGCTGGGGTTAATCTTTCTGGCATTTTATCTTTATATCATAATTGGGAACGGGGTGGCAATAGCTAATTGGCTTTTTAGTTGGTTTTGATAGCTACTTTTTTTATCCCTCCCAGCACATAAATAGCTAAAATTACATAATATAAAGGATGTAAAGTTACTAAACTTAAAATAATCAATAGGATTAAGCTGAGTGGATGTAGCCAAGCTAAATAACGGCTAGCCTGCCAAAAGTAGTAATTACTCTGGTAGAGAATTTGCTGCTTTTTACTTAAAGAAGGTGTGATATCATCATCACCAACAGTAGTTAAATAAATTACTGGCACCACTAAAGATTGCCAAGCGGAGCGGACAGTAATCTCTTGGGGATAGTAATTGGTAGATACATTTAATCTTTGATGTTCGCTGCTATAAGGAAATTGATAGTGAGGCAGCATTGCTTTAAGCAAATAGTTGCCTCTAAGTACCTTGAATCCTGAATAAACTCCAAAACGGTTAACCAAACGCTGAGAGACAGTTTGCCCATTTTGCTCTAAAAGTAATTTAGCACCTGCTAAAGGACGATAAGTATGCTCTTCTACCACTAAACCAGGGCGAAGGGGAATGAGTAAAAAAAGTAGTGCCAAAAGTCCCGTAGTGGTGGCAGTTAAAGTAAAAAATGCTGGGGAAGTTAAAAGTGATTGTTTTTCTAAAGTTGGCAGCTGGGTGGTTAAAACTGCCTCTGAGCTGGCTGACGGCGCTGTTAAAACACAAGTATATCCCTCCAAAGAAAATCCAGCCTCACAAGCTTGACAAGTATTTTTATCATGACAACTTACACAACCATGGAGAGCACTACCACAACTCGCACAAGCATTGTTAGTTAAATAAAATCCGGCCTCACAAGCTTGACAAGTATAGGGTTGACTACATTTTTGACACGAAGCAATAGGACAATCAGGAATGCAAGTATGATTACTAGTTAATTTGTAACCTACTTGGCAAGTGCTGCAGGTATTAGCATTGCTACAAGAGCTGCAATTGGCTAAAGTGCTTCCACAAGCATGGCACTGATTGTCTTTAAAATAATAGCCATTAGCACAAACAGCACAAGTAGTAGCACTGCTACACTTGGCACAATTGGCAATAGCACAGTTACTCAAACACTGACCACTGGATGTTAAATTATAGCCAGCTTTACAAGTGGTACACACCTGCGCATTCAGACAATTTTGGCAATTACTCGGACAAGAAAGACAAGTTTTACTTTGCTTATCAAAAACAAACCCACTGCCACAAGCAACACAAGTACCATTGGCTTGCAAGAAATATCCTTGAGCACAAGAGCTGCAAACATGAGGACTACTGCAATTAGTGCAATTGTTAATCTGGCAATCTGGAGTACATTTGCCATCAGCAGTTAAATGATAACCAGCTTGACAGCTTTGACAAGTATTATCATTCTGACAAGAAGAACAATGAGCTATAGCACTACTGCAAGCATGGCACTGATTATCTTTAAGATAATAGCCATTGGCACATTGGCTACATTGATTAGGTTGATTACAAGTAGTACAGTTGCTGATTTCACAATTTGCCTGACAATGTTTGTCGGCATTAAGATAATAATTACTCTCACAAGTTAAGCAAGTGTGCTCATTAGAGCAAGTTAAACAATGGGATAAAGCTGATTGACAAGTTAAACATTGATTGTCTTTAAGATAATAGCCGCTCTGGCAACTCGCGCACTGTTCTGGCAAATTGCAATTAGCACAGTTGGTGATATGGCAATCGGGAATGCATTTGCCAGCTGCCAATTGCCAGTTACTCGCACAAGTTTGGCAAGTATGCTCATTAGAGCAGCTAGTGCAACCAGGTAAACTATCTTGACAAGAGAGACACTGATTATCTTTTAGGTAAGTACCGGGATTACAATTAGTACACTGATTGGGTAAATTACAATTAGCACAGTTACTAATATTACAATCAGGGGTACATTTATTATCGCTAGTCAAATGGTAGCCGGTGGCACAAGTGGTACAAGTATGCTCATTAGAGCAACTAACACAGTTAGCAATTTGAGTGCATGTTTTACAGACACCAGCGTCTAGGTAGTAACCGTTTTGACAAGTAGTACAAGTGTTGGCATTAGGGCAAGTAGCACAATTACTCGGACAGGCTACACAACTACCTGCTCCCGCATCCCACACCGTTGCACTCGGACACTTAATACAAGTACCATTATTTTTAAGGTGATAACCACTGTCACAAGTAGTACAGGTGTTAGCATTACTGCAATTAAGGCAACCTGATAAACTATCTTGGCAAGAAAAACACTGATTATCTTTAAGATAATAGCCACTCTGGCAACTAGCACACTGTTCTGGCAAATTGCAATTAGCACAGTTACTAATATGGCAGTCGGGAATGCATTGGCCATTAGTGAGATGATAGCCATTTTGACAAGTGGTACAAGTGCCATCATTGGTGCAAGTTAAACAAAAAGGCAAACTGCTGCAAGCATGACACTGATTGTTTTTAAGATAGTAATTGTTTTTACAAGTGCGACACTTGTTGGGAAGATGGCAATTATCACAGTTACTAATATGACAATCAGGGGCACATTTATTATCGCTAGTCAAATGGTAACCGGTGGCACAAGTGGTACAAGTATGCTCATTAGAGCAGCTAGTGCAACCAGGTAAACTATCTTGACAAGAGAGACACTGATTATCTTTTAGGTAAGTACCGGGATTACAATTAGTACACTGATTGGGTAAATTACAATTAGCACAGTTACTAATATTACAATCAGGGGTACATTTATTATCGCTAGTCAAATGGTAACCGGTGGCGCAAGTGGTGCAAGTATTAGCACTGCTACAAGCGGTGCAATTGTTAGAACAAGGTACGCAGCTATCTGCCCCCGCATCCCATGCAGTGGCACTCGGACACTTAATACAAGAACCATCAGCTTTCAGGTTATAGCCAGATGCACATCCAGTACAAGTATTTTCATTGGTGCAAGTGGCACAATTAGGAATACTTGAGCAAGTTAAACACTGATTATCTTTAAGATAATAGCCACTCTGACAACTCGCGCACTGTTCTGGCAAATTGCAATTAGCACAGTTGCTAATATGGCAATCAGGTAAACATTTATTATCGCTAGTCAAATGGTAACCGGTGGCACAAGTTTGGCAAGTGTTAGGCAGGTTACATGAAAGACAGTTAGTTACCCGGCATTGCATCTGGCAAGTCCCATTATTTAAGTCATAACCACTTTGACATGAGCCACAATATTCAGGTCGAGAACAAGAGTTACAATTAGCCACATGGCAATTGGGATAACAGTTACCACTGCTTAGATAGTAACCGTTTTGACAAGCACTGCAATAATTAGGAGCCGAGCAAGAGTTACAGTTGGCCACATGACAGTTGGGGTAGCATTTACCTCCAGAAACATAATAACCACTGCGACAACTGGTGCAATTAATCCCCGAAGTACAAGCTTGACAGTTATCAATTGCACTGGAGCAAGCATAACAATTTCCACCACTTAAATAGTAACCATGATTGCAAGCGCCACAATAATTGGGTGAAGAACAATAGTTGCAATTGCTGACATTGCACTGAATGACACAAGTACCATTACTCAAGTTGTAACCGCTTTGGCAAGAACTGCAATAATTAGGTGCAGAACAAGAGTTACAGTTAGCTACATTACAATTAGGGTAGCATCTGCCCCCAGAAACATAATAGCCGTTCTGACAAGTAGTACAGTTACTCGAAGAACTACACACACTGCAATGAGCAATCGCACTTGAGCAAGTATAGCATTTACCACCACTGACATAATAACCTTGCCGACAAGCACTACAGTGATTGGGAGAAGAACAATAATCGCAGTTACTCACATTGCATTGCATCACACATGCCCCATTACTCAAGTTGTAACCGCTTTGGCAAGAATTGCAGTAATTAGGCCTAGAACAAGAGTTACAGTTAGCTACATTACACTGCACCCTACAAGTCCCATTAGTTAGGGTATAACCATCTTGGCATGAGGTACAAGAAGTTTGCGTACAAGTGAAGCAATTAGCTACCAAATTAGCACATAATTTGCACTGAGCAATATGACCAAAAGATATAGTTACCAAGTAATATTGATCATTTTTACAGTAAAAACATAAAGAGGGTTTATCCTCTGGACAAGCATTCTTGGCACAATTAGGATCACTGCAACCCAAATGAATCATCGGGGTGACTACCTCATCATGTCCACCCAACAATTTGCTGCGATAACTTTTATTCATATTAACCAGGGAGGTTAAAACAGGATTAACCACTGTAGCGGCACTACTAGCTGAGATTACTGCCGACTCGCTCGCAACTGGAGTTTGTTTGCCAGCAGGGAGCTGCTCACCCTGAGTAGTAGCGCTATGATTGCCATTATTACCATTATTATCACTGCTGCTGCTGTCACTGTTGTCACCACTGTTACTATGGCTAGTTGTTGACGGTGGAGTTGCGGGCAAAAAAGCAGTTGACGCCCCGGTGGTAGTTTGATTAGCAACCACTGGTGGACTAATGATATCCTCACTTTGAACTTGAGTTTGTTTTTCGCCTGTGGTAAATGAATTTTCCTGTTCCCCAACTGAAGTCACTAATTCATCGCTTGGCACAGTTGCAGCACCACTTGCTTGTTCTACATCTTCTGCCCGACTTAAATATATTTGTTGGTAAAAAAGCAAACCGCTGCCAACAATAAAAATTAGCACCATTAATAAAAGCAAAGTTGGCCGCCACAAACCCAACCCCATCATTCTACCCTTAAATTGGGAAATTTGACCGAACCATCGCCGCTTAGTTTTTTTAGAAATTTTTTTTTGCAACCACTTTATATAACAGAAAAAACTGCAACATGCAATAGCATACCAAAACTCATGCTGCCATGATGATACAACCATGACTTTAAGCTTACATAGGCGTATAATTAGTTATCGAGCAATTAGATAAAGGGAAATATGACAAACAAAGCCACTCACTTGCCAATTTTTGGGGTTGGTCCATTTTACGTATGTTTTTGTTTGCTAGCAACATTGGCAGGTTTGCTCATGCAATATCTGGGGTATCTTCAAGCAGGAGAAGTAAAAAACTACCAGATTGTCTTTTACATGGCAGCGTTACTTAGCATTTTTTTGGGTTTGTGGCTTTACTTTCAAGCAGTGATGGGTCAAAAAATTCTCCAGCAAATTAAGCAAGGGCAATTAGTTACCAGCGGAGTTTATGCGCTGGTGCGCAACCCTATTTATAGTGCTTTTTTGTTTATTTTTACCGGTATCCTACTGCTGGCACAAAATTATTTGCTGCTGATTCTACCCTTAATTTTTTATTTAGTCTTAACTGTACTGCTAAAATTTAGCGAGGAAAAATGGCTAGAAAAAAAATTCGGCCATAATTATTTACAGTACTGCCAAAAAGTAAACCGCATTATCCCTTTTTTCCCTAGAAATAAGCCGAGAGTAAAAGAATAAACTCACAACTATTTTGAGCCAATAATATTACCTATTGACATATATCCGATAATGTGATATATTATCACCATTCTTTGCGGCAATTAAACTCAATCTTAATAGATTGTATAGTTTAACTGCTAGCAAAGCTCTGTAACAAAGCAACAAAAAAAAATTTCGCTGGTTGAGCAAAAGACTCCCAGCGTTAATATATAGCCCTTAAAAAAGGGCAAAGTACTACTCCTACTCGTATGAGGGGAGATTTTATTGCTCCCTAAGGGAGCAGAAAGGAGGTGTTCCTCAATGAGGAACACGCTCAAGTCTGTTATTCTGACCGCTATGGTGGCGGTCTCCGTTGTTTTTGTCTCTGCTGCTGTGGCAGGGACAAAGATACAGCCCAACGCCAATTACGGCGAGGGGCCGTCTACGATCCTCGATCTACGTTGTTTTGTAGGATTTGAGGATCTCAGTATCATTGGCCTTCCTAAAAGGAAGGTGGGGACTAATGGGTTTGTATATGACCCAAAAAAAGTCCTCGTTACGAAGATAATCGTTGGGGAGTTCTGGGAAGTGCATTGCCCAGAATACCCCAGCGGCGCCACCGAGGGCGCCGAAATCACGTTATCTCCGCACACCACGGAGATTACTATCTATTGGAAGGGGGGACTAGTAGTAAAAGACGTTGAGCAGTTAAAAAACGTCTGCTCAGTCACTGAGGGGACAGTAACTGCCCACCAGAAAATAAAGGCTCCGTTCGCCTTTGAGGTGCAGATGGGTACAAAAAGTACCCGTTATGCGTATGGTATCGTCGCCTACAATGATAACGGCGACGTTATCAAACTCTTAGAGGAGAACAGGAGGTACTTGATTATTGATACAGTCAAGTACATACGTTTCGTTCCCCAACATGTGGGAGAGGTGAAGTCTCTGGGCAAAAACCCAGAGATAAAAATCAACAATGCAGGTCGTATGGGAGTCGAGATGGATCGACTCTATTACGACTGGCATATACCCACTGGTTGGGAGGTGCAAACAAAAACAGGGGTGAAAAAGGAGGGCTGGATAGAGCCCTCTGATGGGAAGATAACCATTTATGGGCCGGCGGTGTATGTGCCGGCACCAGCTCCCACCCCTACACCCGCTCCCATGCCTGCGCCTCAGCCGTTGCCAAACGGTAATGGCAATGGCGGCGAGGGTGGCGGTGGTGGCTGCGACAGCGGCATGGGCCTGGGTACCCTACTGCTGGTTCCCTTCATTAAGAAGGGACGACACAGTCAATAAATTTTTTTTGTTGCTTTTGTTTGCCCCCGGCTTTGCCGGGGGCTTTTTTATTACCTGATTATTTTATTACTTAATAATTTTATTATCATCTTTGTTCTCATCGGCAAACTCTGAGTTTTTTCTATCAACTCTCAGCAAAATGCTGCTTGCAAGCAGCAGATTATTGACAAAGTCGCGAGTTTATGTTCAAATGAAATTAGAGAAAATATCAAGAAAGTTAATATGCCGGCAGAGTCAGGTTTTTCATCAGAGCAAGCACAAAATTGGCGCTCACCCGCCTCTATAGCTGCGGAAAAAGCTAGTGAGCCTCATACTACCCAAAGAGAAAAACCAGCTGCGGTTGATTGGGCAGATAGCCTGCACGAGGTGCTTGCTAAACATCAAAGCAGTTCTGAACAACTCAATAAAGCCGAAGCCAAAATGTTGGCAGATTACGCCAAAAATAGCAGCACTAGACTTGCCGATGTTCAACATTTAAGCAAAGAAGATTTTTATGCCCAAGTGCTACAAGCAAATCAACTTTTAGAACAAATTCACCAAGTAAAAACTAAAGAAATATTTGCCAACAATCGAGTAGAAAATGCACAAAATACCTTGCTTAAATTAACCGATTTACTCCATGAACTAAGTCTTTCTTCCCTCACCGCATTAACCAAACAAGTTCACGCCCAACAATTAGCCACCTTAATCAATAAACAGCAAATCAATTTAAATGAATTAAAAAATTTTGTTAAGGTGCACCGACAAAAAGAAAGGTCACTTTTTGCTAGCCTTGACCAAGTTAAAAGCCAGTTAAGCAAGCATGGCATTCAGATTGAAGCCGATAAGTTTCAATTAGAAAAGCCAACTGCTCATCATCGCTCTCAAGCACCTCCTACTGGAGAGAGCACCCTCCCACAAAAAGAGCCCCTAAATACTGAAACAACTGAGGTTGCAACCAGTGTACCAGAATTGGATAACCAAGTTCAACTAAATTTAGAAGAAGCAGGAGGAGAAAATCAGCCGTCTCCAGCAACTGCTCCAGTAGCAGAAAGCTCTACCCAAACCGACCAGAGCGAACACATCACTGCTCCAGAGTTAACCACTGAACCATCTTTAACACAGCCACCGCAATCTGAGCCTGCCAGTCAGGAGCAAGAAAACAACTCTCAAGATGAAGAGATTAAGCAAAACAGCGAAAACCAACCGGAATTGGCGTCATTCATTAGTACTCTCAAGCAAAGCTTAAATGAACTAGAACAGCAAAAAATTCAGGCGCTAGAACAAATTAAACAACAATATACCCAAGAATTAAATCTCAATCGTGCCCAACAAATAGCAAATTGGCAAAATTCGATTGCCCACAATAATTTATATATCGACTTTCTCGACCAACTAATTGCAGTCGCCAAAAAAAATCAACTAGGACTGAAAGCAAATATTGTCAGCACCTTATCGAGTGCAGACAACAAAGAGCTATTTGCTCCAATTTTAAAATATATTGCTATTTATTCCCAAGGTGAAGACATTACTCCCACCGAATTAAATAATGTAAAAATTGAGTTCATTAATAATAATGATAGTTTAGCAAGCATGCTTGACTTAAGTCAGAAACTCAGCGAAAGACAATTGGGCATTAGTGATGAAAATAATCAAGTGCAAGCAGAGTCAACTGGCAACCTTAATTTTACTGATGAAAGAAAACAATACCAAGAAGAAACTTCTTTTACCCAGCAAACCCAAGAGGAAATGGGAACTTATAAAACCTTAGCTAAGGTACAAAAAAATCACTACGAAGATAATCAGATGAGCGAAGATAAAAAAGAAAATCAAACCTGGCTAAATAAAGCTAAGTCATTTTTAGTCCATTCACCCTTAGCTTCTCTGCGTAACTTATTTGCCAGAACAGGTGAAAAGCAAACTTCAGAGAGGAAAAGTTCTAAAAAAGAAAAGCAAGTTTCTTTATCAATTGAGTTACCTTTAGACTCGAGTAAATTTGCCAGTGAAAACAAAGATTTTGTGGTGGCATTTAATCAACAAATTGGCAGTGAATTAAACAATTATCAATATTGGCTGGAAAACTTAGCCAAAAATGAAGGTTTACTCCAACAATCTTGGGGTCAACAGGCAATTACCGATAGGCTTGAGCTCAAAAAAGCACGACAAAATGGTCAAGAGCAAAATTATTACGCCGATATTCCCAAATACGATCATCACCAACAGCTAGATAATAGATTTGACCAAATTCAGGGTGCTTATACACAATTATCAAGGCAAAAACGCTTAATTGATTATTACCAAGATCGCCAAAACGAAGTCAGTGAATTAAATAAAAAAATAGTAGCTTTAATTGATCAAGTTAACGCTTGGCAACTGCCCAATCAAAAAGATAAAGAGAATTTTAACAAAATTTTGCAGCAAAATTGGCTGAAATTAAGAAAACAATTACAAGAGAGTCAAATTGATAAAAAATTAGCCGAAGCTAAAGCTGCTTTTGAATGGCAAGAGCAATTAATTGCTAAAGAAGAAAAACAATTTCAAGATGTAGAACAAAAAGTTGATCAACCAGCTTATTTGCCAGCACTGCAACGCTACAATTGGGATAACAGGGAGCTGTCAATTAGAAAACAAACTCTCCAGGAGCACCAGCAAAGAAATCTTACCAATTGGCGCTTTGAAGCTGGAGCTGGCAGTCAAAGTGAAAGACAGCAGCAACTGCGCCAGGCTGGAGTGGATATTTACGAAAATATTAGTGACAACCTATTAAAACAGCAACTTTTAGATGAGCAAATTAAGATTGCCGACAGGTTTTTAACCAACAAGCAAGTTATCTCCCTTACCAATCAAACTCAAGAAATTGAGGCTAGTTCGCTGCAAGACAAAGCATTAGCTAAATTAGAGCAAATTACAGCTGAAAAGCAGCAACTGGAAGCTGAAAAACACCAACTAAATTTAGCCCTGGAGCAAAATTTTAATTCACTCGAGCAAATAATCCAGCAAGCGGAAAATGAACAATTACAATTGCAGCCCAAACTATTGGCATTACAGCAAGAGCGTACTGATATTCATCAATTTAAAGATTTGCTCTATCGAGAAAAAGGTAGAGAAACTACCGGTAGATTACTTGATGCTGCTTAAAAAGTTGATTTACACTAGTATTTCGCTTTAATTGTGTTATAATATTCATCTTACAGGTTCTTGTTACTAAAGGAGGAGTAGTAATGAGGAATATGAGAAAAACGATTTTACGCGGGGATTTGTTGGCAATAGGTTTTAAAAATAAGGATCTTGAAGCATTACTTTTGGAAAGATTGGAGAGTTACAGTGACGAAATGACTGATGAAGAAACAGACGACTATGTGGAGTTTGTTGAAAGATTGGAAAAGTTGAATGATTTGAAGTTAGAAGCGCTGCTGCGACACCAAAAAGAGTTGGACATGTTGGAAAAGACGTATTTGGAAATAAGAAAGAAGGTGGATGAAGCTCAAGAGAGATATCGTCGCTCTCTTACTACTGAGCAAAACTTGTCCAATGCCTGTAAGTAAACTTTAGCGCCCTTAACCGGGCGCTTTTTTT
>CAUUGB010000027.1:0-9835 GCA_963544615.1 uncultured bacterium
ATGTTGTTATTTTGGCTGGTGGCTCGGGCACTCGTTTATGGCCACGCTCCAGAGAAAGTACCCCCAAACAATTCTTAAAAATTGCCAGTGATAAAACCATGCTGCAATTAACTTACCAACGGGCTTTGTCGGTGGTACCCAAAGAGCAAATTATTATTAGTACTAATCAAAAGCATGCTGCCATGGTAAAAGAGCAGTTGCCAGAACTAAAAGACGAACAAATTTTACTGGAGCCAGAAAAAAAAGATACTGCTTTAGCTATGTTGGTAGCCGCTTTGTATGCAGCTTCTTTTGATCCTGAAGCCGTTGTGCTTAATTCTGCTTCTGACCATTTTATCAAAGAGAGTGATTTTGGTGAATTTGCACGTACGATGCGTCAAGCTTCTAAATTGGCTAGTAAACATGAGTCTTTAATTACGGTAGGGATTACTCCCAGTTATCCAGAAACTGGTTTTGGTTATATTAAAGTTGGGGAACAGTTAAAAACTCCCAAAGATAATATTCCTGTTTTTGCGGTAGATAACTTTACTGAAAAACCTAATTTAGCTACCGCAGCGGCTTTTGTTGCCACTGGTAAATATTTTTGGAATGCTAACATGTATGTGTGGTCAGCTAAGGCTTTGGTAGCGGCATTTCAAAAATATGCTCCAGAAATTTGGCAGGCAGCCTCTGGTTTACTCAAACTTAAAGGAGCTGATTTTATTCAAGCTTTACCTCAAGTTTTTGCTGCTGCTCCCGCCATTTCCATTGATTATGCTATTTCTGAAAAAGCAGATAATTTGTTACTTTTGCCGGGTAATTTTAGCTGGACTGATGTAGGTGATTGGCGAGTAGCTTATGAGTTAGCTGCTAAGGATGGGTGTAAAAATGTGCGTGCTGAGGAAACCAAATTAATTGCCTATGATAGTAATCTTAATTATGTTTCCAGTAGTCAGGGACGTTTAGTAGCTTTAGTAGGAGTGCAAGATTTAATTGTGGTAGATACTCCTGACATAGTCCTGATTGCTAAAAAACAAGCGGCACAAGATGTGAAAAAAATTGTTGAAGAAATTAAAAAAAACAAGGAGAAAAAATATCTCTAAATTATGAAAAAAAGTAGCGGTTATCTTTTTGGCAAAAGATTAATGGATATCATTGTTTCTTTACTGCTGTTTATTGCTTTTATTCCAGCTTGGATTATTGTACCTTTAGCAATTTATCTTGATTCGGGTTTGCCGATTTTTTTCCGTCATAAAAGAGTGGGTCTAGGAGGTAAAGAATTTTATTTGTGGAAGTTTCGCTCCATGGTGCCTAATGCAGATCAAATTTTGCATCACGGTGATAATGATTTATTGCAAAAATTCAAAAAAGATGACTGGAAAATTAAAGTAGAAGAAGATCCTCGTATTACGAGACTAGGCAAATTGCTGCGGCAGTTAACCATTGATGAATTTCCCCAATTGTGGAATGTGCTGATAGGTGATATGAGTATGGTGGGTCCACGGGCATATTTGCATGAAGAGTTAATTGAACAAACTAATCGTTATCCCGAAACTAAAAAATATATTAAACATATTATTTCAGTGAAGCCTGGCATTACTGGTCCCTGGCAAGTTTCTGGGCGCAATGAAATCCCCTTTGCCAAAAGAGCTTTTTTAGACGCTCAGTATGCTAAAAATAGCTCTTTGTGGACCGATATTCTCATTCTCTTTAAAACGCCCAAAGCCATGTTATCTAAGTGGTAGAGTTGCCTTAATGGTACAATAAGTACTATTGTTCCTGAAAATGGAGGTGTCTTTTGATGGCAAAACAGCTATTGACGGACAATAGTTTGGAACTAATTTGGGTGCAAATTTCGCCCTCTATGTTCTGGCCAATGCTCAACATTACTTTTTATGTAATTAGCACTTGCATTCCCTTTGCATCTACCTATCAGGAGGTAGCAGCTGAAGAAATTGGGGATGATGAACAGGATGGTGTGGCTGACGATTTAGTTTTGCAGCCTTGGTTTTTTATCAGTTAAAAAGAGGGATGGTAAGTTTTAGCCCAGTTAGTTACTATCAGGCAAGTTAGCCCAAGTTTTCTTTCAGCAAACTTGGGCTATATATTCAAAAAAACGCTATTTAATTTTAGTCTTGATGTATGTAAGTATCGGCTATTTGTTTGAGTGGCTGATTGCCAGATGTAAATAATTTTCAGTTGTGTTAGAATAATTAAAAATTAGTTGGAAAGTTGATATGAAATTAACAATTATTGGTACTGGTTTTGTTGGGGTAACTAGTAGTGTCGTTTATGCCTCTTTTGGTCATCAAGTTTATGGTCTTGATATTGATGAGCAAAAAGTTGCTGCCTTAAATCAAGGTCAGGTGCCTTTTTATGAACCTAAGTTGGAGCAAATGTTGCAAGAGGAATTACAAAAAGGTAGTTTAACCTTTACTACTTCTTTTCAGCAAGCTGTCAGCGAGGCTCAAGTAGTAATTATCGCAGTGGGAACACCTTCTAGTGATGATGGCTCAATTGATTTATCGGCACTTAAGGCTGCCTTAAAACAAGCAGCCGCTTATTTACAGCCGCAAACCATTGTGGCAATTAAGTCTACAGTTTTACCAGGTACACTAAAATTGGTTAAAGAAATTGTGGGGCAAATTTGTCCTCATGAACTTCATTACGCTAGTTTGCCAGAGTTTCTCAAAGAAGGTAGCGCGGTGGATGATACTCTTTATCCGGATAGGGTGGTTTTGGGGGTCGAGGATGATTTTACTTACGATTTACTTGCTAAATTACACCAGCCAATGTCAGCCCCTAAGTTGCGGGTGCGCCCCGAATCTGCTCAGTTAGCTAAATATGCTAGTAATGATTATTTAGCGCTGCGGATTGTTTATGCTAACGTGATTAGCGAAATTTGCACTTACACTGGAGCTGATATTGATGAAGTTTTAGCAATTATGGGGAGTGAAAAACGTATTGGCTCTCATTATTGGTATCCAGGCTTAGGTTATGGCGGGTCATGTTTCCCTAAAGATGTCAAGGCTTTGGCTTATTTTTTAGGTGAGTTTATGAGTGCTGAGAGTAATTTATTTGCTTTTATGAACAATCTTAATCATGCTCAGCCGGCTAAATTTTTGTCGCAAGTTAAAAAAACTTTGGGCAGTTGGCAAAACAAGCGAGTGGCTGTTTTAGGTTTATCTTTTAAGCCCAATACCGATGATCAACGTGAGGCGCCGGCTCTAGCGGTAATTCCGGCACTTTTGCAGGCAGGTGCTAAAGTAAAAAGCTTTGACCCGATGGTTAAAGAAATTGCTAGTGCAGCCATTGTCTCTCATCCTGCTTATGAGCAAGTGGCGAGTATTGAGGCAGCAGTAGCGGGGGCTGATGTCATTATGGTTTTAATTGAATGGCAGCAGATAGTAGCTTTTGATTTTGCCTCCAGTAAAGAAGCTAAAACACAGTATTTCCTTGATGTACGCAATCAATTCCAACCGGCAAAAATTCAAGCTGCTGATTATATTTATATTGGTAACGGGAGGCAAGTAGCGTGAGAGAGATAATTTTAATTACTGGGGGAACTGGTTTTGTAGGTGGACATTTGTTAGCTTTTTTGCAGCAAGTCCATCCTCAAGCTAAATTGGTGTTAACTTCACACCGCCCTCATCAGCGTCAAGATGGAATAGAAGTACGTGTGGTGGATTTAGATAGTGCCAAAGCAGTGAGTGATTTATTAGAACAAGTATCTCCCACACAAATTTATCATTTAGCTGCAATTGCTAATGTGGGTGAGAGTTTTCGTCACCCAAATAAAGTGGTAGAAAATAATTTCCGCTTAACTCTCAATTTACTAGAAGCTCTGCGAGCTCAAGTGAAACCGGCGAGAACTTTGTTTGTCAGTAGTAGCGATCTTTATGCGCCTAGTTTGCAGCCTTTAAGCGAACAAGCACTCATTAGTCCTGGCAGTCCCTATGCTGCTTCTAAAGCCATTCAAGACGCATTGGCAATTAGTTATGCTAAAAGTTTTTCTCTGCCAATTGTCATTGCCAGACCATTTAACCATATTGGTCCAGGACAAAAAGTAGGGTTTGTGGTGGCTGATTTTGCTCAAATGATTGTTGAGGCGGAAAAAAACCCCCAAATTAATCAACTTAAAGTGGGTAATCTAACTTCTGCTCGTGATTTTACCGATGTTCGTGATGTGGTAGCAGCTTATCACTTATTAATGCAGCAAGGCAAAGTTGGCGAAATTTATAATGTGGGTTCAGGAAAAGCAGTGGAGATAGGCAAAATTTTAGACCAGTTGTTAGCATTAGCTAACAAGAGTTTGCAAAAAGTTATTGATAGAGAAAAACTGCGTCCAGTAGATAATCCCACGGTGCAAGCTGATATTGGTAAAATTAAAGCTTTGGGTTGGCAACCAAAAATTCCTCTTGCTCAAACTTTAGCCGATACTCTAGAAAGCAGTCGCCAAGCTTTTGCTCGAGCAGCCTAAGTGAAATCGGCGAATTAATCTTAATTTACCCATGGTATAATCATCTTTAATTAACTATTAATTAGTAATTAGAATTGATTTGTCGCATTTTATGAAGAAAGCTTTAATTACGGGGGTAACTGGTCAAGATGGTTCTTATCTCGCACAGTTACTACTGAGTAAAAAATACCAAGTTTATGGCATGGTGCGTCGTACCAGCACCCCAATTTTGGAGCGCATTGAAGGCATTCTTTCTCACCCTAATTTTAAGATGGTTCCTGGAGATATTTCTGATGAAGCTTCGCTGATGACTTTAATGAAAGAAATTCAACCTGACGAAGTTTATAATCTTGCTGCTCAATCTTTTGTTTATGCTAGTTGGGGACAACCGGTTTTAACTGGTGAATATACTGCCATTGGAGTGACTAAAATTTTAGAAGCAGTCCGCCTTTTTGCGCCGCAAGCTAAGTTTTATCAAGCTTCATCCTCGGAAATGTTTGGTAAAGTGCAAGCCATTCCTCAGGTAGAAACCACTGCTTTTTATCCTCGCTCTCCTTATGGAGTGGCCAAAACTTATGGACACTTTATTACCATTAATTATCGCGAATCATATAATATTTTTGCTTGTTCGGGGATTTTGTTCAATCATGAATCACCTCGTCGTGGTTTAGAATTTGTCACCAGAAAAATTGCTCGTCAGGTAGCTGAAGTTAAGTTGGGCAAAAGAAAATACGTAGAGTTGGGCAATTTAGATGCCAAACGCGATTGGGGTTATGCTAAAGATTATGTACAGGCAATGTGGTTGATGTTGCAGCAAGATGAACCTGAAGATTTTGTGATTGCCACTGGGCAAACTCACACGGTGAGGGAATTTTTACAATTAGCTTTTGCTCGAGTGGGTATTAAAGATTGGCAGGCACATTTTAAGCATAATAGCGTCTTTGATCGTCCTGCTGAGGTTGATCTTTTAATTGGTGATGCCAGTAAAGCAAAAAAATATTTAGGTTGGCAGCCATCGGTAAGTTTTTCGCAACTGGTTAATTTAATGGTCGATGCAGAAATAGCTATTTTAAGTGGTAAAGCAAAAATTGCTGATTTCTAATCATGAGGAAAAAAATCGTCATTATTATTCCCACTTATAATGAGCGTGAGAATATTGGCGAAATTGTCCCTAGAATTTTTGCCATTACTGATAAAAATTCTCAATTTGAGGTAGAAGTTTTGGTAGTTGATGATACTTCACCAGATAAAACTTATCAAGTGGTGAAACAAATGCAAAAACATTTACCTCATTTGCATTTGCTGCTGAATAAGAATAAAGCGGGTTTAGGAAGTGCTTATCTTAAAGGGATGAAATATGCTTTTGAGAAACTAAAAGCCGAAATTGTTTTTGAATTTGATGCTGATGGCTCCCATGATCCGCAAAAACTGCCGGAATTTTTTGCTAAATTAGCTCAAGGTTATGATTTTGTGATTGGGGGGCGTTATAAAGACGGTGGCAGTGTGGATCCCGATTGGCCTCTTATTAGAAAATTTTATTCGGTGGTAGGCAACTTAATTATTATGTTGGTTTTAACTGATTTTCGTATTCGCGATTGGACGAGTGGTTTTAGAGCAATTAACAAAAAAGTTTATCAAGCGGTAGTGCCAGAAATGACCAGCGAGTGTTTTTCTGGTTACACTTGGCAAATTGGTTTTTTACATAAAGCAGTCAGAAAAAATTTTAAAATTTGTGAGGTGCCAATTTATTTTAGAGATCGACAAAAAGGTCACTCTAAATTGGGGAGCGAGTATATTAAAAATACTCTTTGGTATATTTTTCGTGCCCGTATGAGCGAAATTAAGCATTCTCGTGTGAGTAAATTTTTATTGGTGGGGGCAATTAGCGCTTTAGCGCAATTGGGCTTAACCGCTTTGTTAGAACACTGGTTACATACTCATAATTTAATGAGCAAAAATTATCTCAGTTTAATTCAGTTTTTAGCTGCAGAGAGCGCCATTGTCCTCAATTTTACCCTTAACAATATTTGGACTTTTAAGGAGAGTAAGCTCATGGGTGCTAAGTTGCTCCTGCTTCAATTTGGTAAATTTAATTTGTCAGCAGTAGGCTCAATTTTAATTCAAAGTGTTACTCTTCGTTTGGGGTTGTATTTGTTTGCTAATTGGCGCTGGGGCATAATTACTCCCACTCTCTGTTATACAGCTTTAGGAATTGTTTTGGGTACCTTGTGGAATTATTTTGCGTATAATAAATTCATATGGCAAACAAAAAAATGCAATTAACCGCATATTTGAATTTGTGGGCAGCCAAAGCTTACAATTTTTATTGTCAACAG
This sequence comes from uncultured bacterium, assembly GCA_963544615.1. Classification (GTDB taxonomy): domain Bacteria; phylum Patescibacteriota; class Microgenomatia; order UBA1400; family PJMF01; genus CAUUGB01. The sequence continues at coordinate 6,775 of CAUUGB010000027.1, forward strand.
CGCTTGTATGCGGTGTTATTATTAGCTTTGTTAGCTGCGGCAGTGCTGCTGCGCTTTTACAATTTAAGTGGTACTTTGCTTTTTCAGGCTGACCAGGGTAGAGACGCTTTAGTGGTGAGACATTTGCTTACTCAGGGTGACTTAATTTTTATTGGTCCGGTAACCAGTATTGGCAATATGTATTTGGGACCTTTTTATTATTATTTTATGGCTCCATTTTTACTGTTGGCTAATTTTAGTCCTTTAGGACCGGCGATTGGGGTGGCACTGGTAAATGTTTTACTAGTATTTTTTACCTATTATTGGGGAAGGCAAATGGTGGGTAAAACAGCTGCTATGTGGGCAGCTTTTTTTACTTGCTTTTCCGCAGTTTTGGTTGAATATTCACGATTTAGCTGGAACCCTAATTTATCGGCATTTTTTTCTTTAGCTAGCTTATATGCTTTGTTTTTAAGTTTTCAGCGTTCTAGCAAATATTGGCTATGGACAGCTTTTTTGTTGGGAATTTTGCTGCAATTGCATTATGTTAATTTAGTGATTGCTTTGGTGGCAGGAGTGTTTTGGCTGGTTGATTGTGGGCGTAAATACCGTCAGTCACAAGAGCGGCGATCTAGTCACTTTTTTTATTATTCATTTTTATCTGCGGTAATTTTTTTTGCTACCACTTTGCCACTTTTGTTGTTTGATATTAAAAATAAAGGTTTGAATTTGCGAGCTTTTAGCAGCATTTTTTTTCAAGAGCAAGGTTTTACTCCGCCACATGGCAGTAGTTTATGGACTATTTTAGAAGCTGTTACAGGTAAAGTTGCTCATTTATTTACTAAATTGCTTTTTCCTGGTGAAGCTTTTTTAGCTGATTTGGTTCCAGGGTGGTATTGGTATTTGGTGGGAGGGGGAAGCTTAATTTGTCTTCTTTTTGTTGGGTTGCTTTTTTCTCGTCGCCAGAGTAAATATGCTTTGGGTCATGCTATTTTAGCAGTTAGTTGTTTGTTGGCAGTTTTGGCTTTGGCAGCTTATCAGCATTCTGTTTTTAATCATTATTTACTCTTTTTTTTGCCAGTGCTTTTTTTAATTTGTGGTAGTTTGATGGCTGCCTTAAAAAGATGGTCGACGCTTTATTTATGGGGAGGAGTCTTTTTAGGCATAGTATTTTTATGGGCTAATTTTAATCCCCATATTTATCGCTCTTTCACATATGGTTATCGTCAGGTACGTGAAGTAGCAGCAAAATTAGCTGCTAGTGTGCCAGCCGGGAGCACTTATTCTTTTGTTATTCAAGCTCATTCTCGTGATACTTATGGTGATTATTACCGTTATTTCCTCGAACAGCAGCCAGCTCAAATTTTACCTTTAGCAGATTTAGCCAAATTAGATTATTTGTATGTGATTGATGAAACCAAACAAATTAATCTTTTCAATGTGCCTACTTATGAAATTGTGGTCGCTCGCAATGCTACTTCTAGTGTAGAATTAGTGCCTACCTCACTAGATTGGGTGGATGTTTATCGTTTTAATTTGAGGGGGAAAAATAATGAATAAATCTTCAGCAATTTTTTTATCAGTTGTTTTGCCCTCTTATAATGAGAAAAAAAATTTGCAAAAGGGTGTTTTAGAGCAAATTAGCAGTTATTTGCAAAAACAAAATTATACCTATGAGGTAATTTTATCTGATGATGGTTCTACCGATGGTACTAAAGAAGCTTTAGCTAAATTTGCGGCTAAAAATAAGCACTTTCGTCTTTTAGAAAATCAACATGCTGGTAAAGGTCCAACAGTAGCTAGTGGCATGTTAGCTGCTAGGGGACAGTGGCGGCTTTTTAGTGATTTTGATCAATCTACTCCTTTGGGTGAAATTGAAAAAATGTGGCCATCCACTGTTGATCATGAAATTGTGATTGGTTCTCGGGCAGCTCAGGGGGCTAAAAGAGAAAAAGAACCATTTTACCGACATCTGATGGGTTTAGGATTTAATTTTTTAACTCAATTAATTGTTTTACCAGGAATTTTAGATAGTCAATGTGGTTTTAAGTTGTTTTCTCAAAAAGCAACCAAAAAATTGTTTCCTAAATTAAAAATTTATGCTCGTTCTAGTAAGATTAAGGATGCCTTTACTGGAGCTTTTGATGTTGAGCTGCTCTTTTTGGCTCGTCGTTTTAATTTAAGCATTGCCGAAATTCCTGTTTTATGGCAGCACGCATATACCAACAGAGTATCGCCAGTAAAAGATTCACTGCGCATGTTGCGTGATTTACTGCGAATTCGTTGGGCTTGTTTTAGAGGTAAGTATGGTGCTTAAAAAGCATTTTTTGCCTTGTTGGTTCAGCTATTTATTTTTGCTAACAGCTTATAGTTATTGGTCGTGGTTGCCCACCGCTCCAAATACCTTTTTATTTAGTCAAAGTAATTTTGTTGCTTGGCAGTATGCGGTGTGGGCAAAGTTAACACCCAATCATCTGCTTTTAACTACTAGTTATGGGGTGCTAATTTTGTTACTTTTTGCTAATTTTTTGTGGTTACTGAGGAGTTGGCAAAAAAGTTCCCCAAAGTTTAACTTAAAAAAAGTTTTATTAGTGGTACTGGGTACTGCTTTGCCGCTGTTTTTTGCTTTTAACGTGCTTTCTTTTGATGTTTTTAATTATGCTTTTAATGCCAAAATGGTCATGCATTATCATGCCAATCCTCATCGGCAAGTTGCCCTAGATTTTCGCTATGACCCTTGGCTTGATTTTATGCATAATGTGCATACCAGCGCTCCTTATGGTTATGTTTGGACTGGAATTACCATGTTTTTTTACTTTTTATCTGGAGGAAAATTGCTCCTCTTGTGGCTGGGATTGCGAGGTGGCAATTTACTAGTGATGCTAGCTTTGTTAACCACCATTGTCGCTTTAGCCAAAAAAACCACTCGTCCAATTAATACCCAGTTGCTATTGGCTTTGTTTGCCAACCCCTTGGTTTTACTAGAGTTAATTGGTAATATTCATAATGATTGGTGGATGATGTGGCCAGCTTTAGGGGCAATATATTATTTGTATCCCTCCAAATCTGCTCGTCTTTCTGG
>CAUUGB010000028.1:0-8945 GCA_963544615.1 uncultured bacterium
GTGTTCCGGTAGCGGTTGATACCAGTGGGGTTTTAGCCGGGAAAACTTTAAGTCAAATTATAGTTGCGGAAAATTATACTTGTGCTTTGGATACCGAGGGTCAGGCTTACTGCTGGGGAAATAATTATCATGGTCAACTGGGCAATGGTAGTACTAATGATAGCAGTGTCCCCGTAGCGGTTGATACCAGTGGGGTTTTAGCCGGGAAAACTTTAAGTCAAATTATAGTTGCGGAAAATTATACTTGTGCTTTGGATACCGAGGGTCAGGCTTACTGCTGGGGAAATAATTATCATGGTCAACTGGGCAATGGTAGTACTAATGATAGCAGTGTTCCGGTAGCGGTTGATACCAGTGGGGTTTTAGCCGGGAAAACTTTAAGTCAGGTTGCTATTGGTAATGGACATACTTGCGTTCTGGATATCCAGGGTAAAGCCTATTGTTGGGGAAAAAATGGTAGTGGGCAACTGGGTAATGGGAGCACTAATGATAGCAGTGTCCCGGTGGCAGTGGATACCAGTGGAGTTTTAGCGGGGAAGACTTTAGAGCAAATTATGGTCGCTGAGCGTCACACTTGTGCTTTAGATAATCAGGGCGAAGCCTATTGTTGGGGTGAAAATAGTAGTGGTCAATTAGGTAATGGTAGCACCACTGATAGTAGTACCCCGGTAGCGGTGGATACCAGCGGTGCTTTAGCCGGGAAAACTTTAACTCAGCTTGCTGTTGATAGTGATCACGCTTGCGCCTTGGATAGTGAAGGCAAGGCTTATTGTTGGGGAGGTAATTACGACAAGGAATTAGGTTTGGGTATTTTAGCTCCAGAAGCAGTGCTTACTCCCGCTTTGGTTAATGCTTTACCCAGGGTGACTATCGGCGGTCAAGCTTGTAGCAATGTTCAAGTTGCCACTGATCACAAAAGCTTAACTTGCACTACCCCCGCCCTTACTCAAGTTGGTTTAGTGCCAATTAAAGTTAAAGCGGGGATACAAGATGAACTCACCGCAGATTTCACTTATAGCAATTTTTGTAATGCTCATGTAGAGGTGAGTCCCACTTGTGGTCCACTCGCTGGCGGTAATCAAATTAGTATCACGGTAAAGCCTGAATATTTTATCCAAAAAGTGAACCAAATTGCTGGCCATCTTCACACTTGTGCCTTGAGTACCCAAGATCAAGCTTATTGTTGGGGTCAGGGTGGCAGTGGTGAGTTGGGCAACGGTGCTTTTAGTGATAATGATGCACCCCAACCGGTGGTTACCAGCGGCGCTTTAGCCGGAAAAATTTTAAGGCAAATTACTACTGGCAATGGGCATACCTGTGCTTTGGATAGTGAAGGTAGGGCTTATTGTTGGGGTAATAGTCATTATGGCCAGTTGGGTGATGGTGGTCATGCTGGCATGAGTGCTGTGCCCGTAGTTGTGGATATAGATGGAGTGTCATGGGGACAGACTCTCAGCCAAATTGCTGCTGGTGATGGGCATACCTGTGCTTTGGATACCGAAGGTCAAGCCTATTGCTGGGGTCATAATAGTAGTGGTCAATTGGGTGATGATAGTACTGATGATCACAGCACTCCTGTTAGGGTTGATGCCTATGGTGTTTTAGCCAATAAAGTTTTAAGCAAAATTGCCGCTGGTGATGGTTACACTTGTACCCTAGACAGTGAAGGTAAGGCTTATTGTTGGGGAAAAAATGGTAGTGGGCAACTGGGTAATGGGAGCACTAATGATAGCAGTGTTCCGGTAGCGGTTGATGCCAGTGGGGTTTTAGCGGGGAAGACTTTAGCTCAACTCGCTGCCGATGGTGATCACGCTTGCGCTCTGGATAGTGAAGGTAAGGCTTATTGTTGGGGGAGAAACCATGTTGGCCAACTAGGTAATGGGAGTAACACTGATAGTAGTACCCCGGTGGCGGTGGATACCAGTGGAGTTTTGGCGGGGAAAGTACTACAGCAAATTGTCACTGCTTACAATCGCAGTTGCGCTTTAGACAGTGAAGGCAAGGCTTATTGTTGGGGAAAGAAGTCTGATATGGAATATCATGATACCCCAGTGTCTTTTGATTTGCATGGTAATCCGCATAATTTAGCTGTGATTGGCAAAATTTATCTTTTGGGTCACCACATTGGTGGTGATTATCAGGCTGCTTTATGTGTTTTAGATGTTAATAATAAATTATTTTGTGAAACAGACAGTTATTATGGTGATGGCTTTTTGCCTCCCGCCAGTCCGGTGAGTGTGCTGGTGGGGAACAAGCCCTGTACCAATGTGGCTGTTAGTGGTGACCGCAAAACTATTACTTGCACGGCTCCAGCTGGTGATGCTTATGGTTCCGTGGGAGTTGATTTGACTATTGGCAATTTGCCATTACAAGGTGATTATGGTTATTGTGCTTCCCCAACCCCTACCCCTACACCTACACCTACTCCGACTCCCACACCTACTCCGACTCCTACTCCTACGCCGACTCCTACTCCCACCCCAACCCCGACGCCTACTCCCACCCCAACCCCGACACCTACTCCGACACCCACTCCCACTCCAACCCCGACTCCCACACCTACTCCTAAACCTACCCCCACTCCTGCTCCGCCTACCACGGGTCCTTCACCAGCCACTCCTCCCGGATGTGAAGCAGGTAAACCTGGCAGTGGGAGTATTATTACCAAAGCTGAAAGAGTTACCAATACTAGTATTAGATTGTTCTTTACCAAAGCCATGCAACCCCTCACTCATTATGAGTTAAGCTATGGTATTAAAAATGAACAAGGACAAGTACATTATAGTTTTGGTACCAAAATTAGTGATCCTCAAGCAGAAAGTGTGGTCATTGGTGATCTTGACCCTCAAGCCACTTATGTATTCCGGCTGCTGCCAGTTAATGATTGTATGCCGGGTATTTGGTCGAATGCTTATCCAGTTACTTTAAAACCCATTCCCAGCGCCAAACCTACTCCGGTGGCTAAAGCTACTCCCACCCCCACCCCTCAGCCCACTCCTACTCCCACCCCCACCCCTAAGCCCACCTTAATTCCTACTCCCGTCGCCACTCCAGCTCCGGCAGTGAGTAGTACTCATTTGCCTCAAGAGGAGTCAGGCTTATCTTTGCTGGCCATTATTGCTGGTATTCTTTTAGGCCTGTTAGCTTTACTAGCTTTACTACTGCCTTATCGCTTGGGTTATGCTTATGATCAAGCCAACAATAGACCTTTAGCTAATATTGCTTTAGAGCTAGAAACAGCTGGTCGCTTTATTGCCAGCCGAGTGACCAATAGTTGGGGAATTTATCGGGGTATGGCTCCCAAACCATCAAAGAGAAAACACTTGCAAGAAGCTTATCTGCTGAAATTAGCCAATCGCCTCTCTTCGGTGGATTATCAGTTTGTCTATACCAGTGAGCATGATCAGCTCTCTTTATCTACCAGTTATTATCCTCGGCTCTTCCGTCATCCTAGCTTAATTAGACCCACGGTAGTAGCTCCCATTTTCCCACTGCAAGCAATTGCTGTGAGTAATCCTGGTAAAACTTTATGGCGCCATCAGCTGCTTAAAGCTTTAATTCATCTGCTGCGCTTGATTTCCTACTGCCAGCCGCTTTTATGTCTGTTAGCCATAGTTTTAGCGGTGCTAACTTCTTCTTGGCTTTACTACTTGGTAGTAGGTATTTACGCCTTAGCAGGGATGAGATTTTACGCCGGCAGGCAATAAACTCTTTTATTGCGGCACTAGTTTAGCTAAGACTTTGTTTGCTTTACTCTGGGTACTGAGGGTAAAAATTGCCTCTTGCATTTTATAATTTTTTCCGGTATGTATGCTTTTGAGGGAGAATTATTTAGAAAGGTGAGAAATGCCGGTGAGTTTCTCAGAATATCAAAAGCTAATTAATCCAGCTAAAAAAATTTTATTAATTTATGGCGAAAAAGCGCGTTTCCCGGCGGTGGCAGCGGCAACCAGTTTTTATTTATGGCTAGTGAGTTTAGATAAACAAGTCACCCTTGCTTGTGCGGCGCCAGCTTTGGTGGAATTTTGCACACTGGTGGCGATTAATAAAGTGACCAACAGTTTGCCTCGGGAAAATCTAGTTATTACCATTCCTTATGGTGAGGGTAAAATTGATAAGGTTTTAAGTGATTTAGATGAAGTCCACCGGGAGTTATCTTTAATTGTTAAACCACAAAAACACTCCCCACCTTTGGATGGTTCGCTGCTAAAAGTTTCTTATCAAATTCCTGATTATGATTTAATTATCATGATTGATGTACGCTCGAGTAAAGAACTGAGTCGTTTGGCAGGTTGTAAACCTCATCCCTGGCAGCAGCGAGAAAAAATCCTCACCATTACTAGCAGTAGTGTGAGTGCTCCGGTAGCGGCAATTTGTCACACCACTTTGGCGGATGAGGGTTTTTGTCACTTTACTACCAATTTGTTCCGTAGCCATCAAATTAAAATTAATGCTGATGTAGCCAGTAATTTACTGATGGGCTTAGAAAAAGAAACAGATAGTTTCCGTCAAAGTGACTCGGCAGAAATTTTTGAATTGGCAGCTTGGTTAGTGCATCAAGGAGCCGTGCGCTATCGTCCTGATCCTTTAGCAGTGCAGAATTTTATGCCTAAAAATCATCTGCCGCAAAATAGTTTGCCTGCTAAATATCGCGAAGCTGCCTTGGTGAGCGCTTAATTTAATTGCTAATTGTTTGCCAAGAGTAAAGACTCATTTGTCCTTGCAGCCAGGAGTTAATAATGCGCGTATAGTTGGCGCTATCGTGAGCAATCACCGCTTTAATTTGTTCTTCACTGATTAATCCAGCTTGAATTTGATTTTGGTAGCTAGCAATAGCTTTGGTTGCTTGAGTAGTATAAATGGCGGCGTTTTGGTCAATTTGGCTGGGATTGTTTAAAGCTAGAGTATAAATATTCCGGTGTTCATTTTTGGGGTATTGACTTAATACCCCGGCGGTGGCGGCGGCTATGGCTGCTGCTGGTTCACTGCTTTGAGTTTGCGCTAAGTGAGCCAGGAAGTCGGCGCTCAGCTGGGGATAGGCTTTGCTTAAATTAGCGAGGTTGGCTGCCATAGTACCGCTATTGGCCACATCTGCCACCACCATTTCTTTCAGGTATTTAGGGTTAATGTCGCTGGCATAAATTTGGCTTAAATTCAGGTATTGAGTCACTAAATTCTCAGCATTGTTTCCGGCTGTTTTGACAAATTCCTGCAGATAACTTTGTGGTAAATTAGTGTACTGACTGCTTAGCTTGGTGAGTAAAGCTAAATTACTAGGGGCATTTTGTGCCTGAGCGGTGACTAAATCTTTAATCGTGTTGCTAGCAAATTGAGGAAACTGTGCTTGTAGCGTGGCAATTTGTTCCAGTTGTGTTGTTGCTGCTGGCAAGTTGCCTAAATTTGCTTGACCAACTTCCATAATCACCGCTTTGTCTAAATTGGGGAATTGGGTTTGCAGTTGGGTGTATTGGCGCAAAATGTTGTCAGCTTGGTTGGGATTGGTTTTGACTAAATTTACTATCACCTCTTCACTTACTCCCGGGATTTCCCCATAGCTATTTTTTAAGTTGGCAATTTGACCTAGCACAGCGCTACTGTGAGTTAAGTAATTTTTACTCACGTCCGCAATGGTGCTTTGGTTCAAACTAGCGGCATATTTTTGTTGATTGTTTAGTTTATTTTGCTGGTAAGTAGTTAAACGATTGGTGGCATTTTCACCATAATGGCTTAAAGCGTGATTAATTTCATCATCAGATAAATCGGCAAATTGAGCTTTAAGTTCATTTATCTCCTTCTCACTTGGTTCACTTTTGCCTTGACTGTTGGGGTTATCGGGTTTTTCTTCACTGCCACATTTACCTAAAAAGAATTGGTTAACATCTTTGCAACCTTGTAAAATTTGATACACTCTGGTATTTTTAGCGTAAAGGGAAGCTTGGACGGTAAAAATATTACTAATTGGCCCCCCACCCAAAATGGAAATGGGTAAATTAGTGCCACCTTCGGTGGCTAAGTCGTTAACCGCCAACCTTTTGCTTTGTCTTTGATCATCGGCGACAAATTCTAAATATCCCTTGCCACTTTTATTGTGCTGGCGAGAATAGAACGAACCCAGCAAATTATCTTCAGTTTGCATTAATTCCTGACCATAGGGAATCACCACCCAGTAGCGAGCCACAGCGCCAGGATGATAAGTGCCACTGCTAATATAGCAGCCAATAAAGGGATCATAGCGCCAGCAGTCGCAGGAATCGTGATATGGTAGTGGCGAAGAAGGGGCTTCTACCTGATTTTCCATGGTGTCGCCGATTTCTTTAGAAACTAAATTACGGTAACTTACCCCCGCATCGCCAGCGTATTGCCAGTAACTGATAATGTCATAAGTGGGTTTGGGAGCATTATCATGGTCGCGTTTGCCCAAATAGTACTCGGCAAAAGCATTGTTGTCGGCAGTGCCGTTGATAATTTTTGCCAAAGCCATTTCTAAAGGTTTGCTTTTCCAATCACAGGGCTTAAAGCCACTAATGATTGATTTGGCGCAGTTAATTTGATTTTTCAGATTGCCAATTTGATGCGCTGGTGCTTCAGCTACTACATCAGCCATGTGGTTGCGACTCATTTTGTCACTCTGATAATACATTTTGTCTTCATTTTGTGTCCAGTTATCTTTGGGATAGGCGGCTTTGGTAGTTTTGTCACTGCCTTTTTGCACCACCTCTTTTTGCAGGGTATTAAAATTGCTATCCCATTTCATTAGCCAAGTATGAATAGAAGGGTCAGTATACTCTGTGAGTGGATTGACAAAGCTAAAGTTATTCACTCTTTTACCACTTTTAGTTTTAATCGGTTCGGGAACTGGTCCATCTTTGGTGTATTGATCGGCTTTTTCCCAAGAGTCATCACAGTTATCGGGGTAATTTTCGTCCCATTGATTACAAAAATTTTTATTGGAAAATAAATCAGCATACTTAAAGGGGAACACTCGCACTTGGTCGGGCATTTGCTGCCACTGACAATCTCCCCAAGTTAAAATTTCCCAGGCGTCACAACCAGCACTCGCCCCATATTCACCTTTAAAAATGGGTTTACCAGTTCCTCCACATTCAGGATCACTGGCAGCGCACACATCTGGCTGTTCCAACACACAAATGCGGGTGGCTTGCACCAAGTAACCCGTGCGGTATTGACTTAGGAAAAAAGTTAAGTTGTCCAAAGCAGTCATGGCTTTTTCTTCATCTTTTTCGGGTAAACTTTTTTGTTTTTGCTCTTCGTTCATATTTTTTTGTCGCTCTTGCCTTTGTTTGCTGCCAGTGGTGTAAAGCTGGTGACAAAAGCGAGCACGGTCTTTAACTGGGTCTTGTAAACCTTTAACTTCGCCAATATCTTTTTCCATAATATTGGCAACCAGTTCCTTAAATTTATAACCTTCTTTAAGATTGGCTCCTTTACTGGCTTGTTCACTATTGAGTGGTATCCACTCGCTGCCATCGGCAGTGTAATACAAGCCATTGCAGCTAAACTCATTTTTACCTTTAATTTGTTGTCCCCCCGCGAGTTTGCCACCCTCACAAGTTTGGTAAATGTAAAACAAGTTCATAAGCTTAAAAGCACACTGAGCTTGTGAAGTCAGAGAGAGGGCAATATAGCTTGATTCCACCATAATATCATTAGCACTAGGTGAGGCTACATTGGCGATGCCCATCATTTTGCTGGCATTATAGCCAAAATAATTCTCAGCACTGTTGAGCCTTTGATGCTCATAGTTGCGGTTGCGCAAAAAAGGAATGGTGGCTTTGGCAAAGTTGGGAACTTCTTTTTCGTTGCGATCATAAAGATAAGAGTGGAAAGTAATTTCTTGACCTAGGGTGCGGTAGGCTTGGTAACCATCGTAAATCAGGTGGCGAGCGAGTTTTTTTTCGTCACTAATTTTGCCATTTTCGCCGCCTTGATCAATAGCTTTACAATTGTTTTCTATGTAATAGGGGAGTTGGGGATTGCTGCAATGCTTGCTACCTTTACCACCACCTTGACCATCTGGATTTTTTGGTGGCTCAGGCTCAGGTTGGGGGGGATTGTCTGGTTGAGGTTGGGGTTCGGGTTGGGGAGGATTGTCTGGTGTTGGCGGCTCAGGCCCGGGCTTTGGGGGGTCATAGGGGCCAATGGGAGTGGGCAGAGTCCCCTCATTACATTGTTTTTCGCAGTTAGCTTTACAGGCTTCGCTCCCGCCACAGCTTTGATAACAGTTTTGCAAAGAGCTGGCATGACAATCGGCTTGTACTGGAGGTGGCAAAAAATAACTTAAAGAGCATATCAACCCCCCCAGGAGCCAACCTACAGCTAAATGAGCAAACTTAATTAAATAAAGTTTATTCATGAGTGAGAGTTTTTCAATTTTATTTATTTTTATTTTTCTGCTTTAATGCTGATTTATTTTTAGGGTTTAGGTTGAGGTTGAGGTTTATTTTCAACAGTATTACCAGGAAATTTTAACTCCATAATAGTTGGGCCATCAAAATTTTGTACAAAAGTGTCAACTACTTTCATAATGGCAAAAGAACCCACTGCTAAAAATAAACCAATAATTACATAAGTAAAGGTGCCTTTGGCAGTTTCTAAATGACTTGGTTGTCCCCCAGAAATGAGCAAATTAAAAGAGGCATACACCAACATCACAAAGCCAATAAAACCCAAAATGGTTAAAACTACATTAAGAACATTGCGCAGCAAACAAGTAATACCTTGAATAGTAGCTACATCTTCTCCAGTTCCGCTCCCCACACAAGCCTTATCCCAAGCACTTTGTGCCCGCACCCGACTACTAGCAAGTGGCAGTAACAACACTGCCAGTAGCAGCGAGAGCAAAATTTTCCTACAGCACCAACTAAGCATCGCTCGCCCATTGTACAAGAGTTTTTTTCCCTTGACAAGGGTAATTGTGTGCAGTA
>CAUUGB010000029.1:0-8709 GCA_963544615.1 uncultured bacterium
ATCATGAAATCTACCAAGAAACTCTGAGCCATTATCTGTTTGTACTTTAACAATATGAATTTTTGGAAATACCATAAGCATCACAGGTACTTCTCCAACCATATTTTTCTGCATGTTTAATTACTTTTAACCTAAACTTACCTGCATCATTTTTATCAAAATTTACACTATTGGCTAGAGTCTTCATTTCCCGATTGTACTTTCTATACGGCACAATCGTACTTAAGTAATTAATCTTATATGTATTGACTGACATACTTATTGGATCCTAACTTATTAGGTCTAATTTTCCCAAATGTATGTGAGCTTGTTTAGGAAAACCACTAATTTGGATGTGCTGTGTTTAAATCAGGAAATTATCAATAGAGAATAAGGTTGGCAGCAAATTCAGCGCGTAAATCCAACTCCCTTTTCTCTAATTTGGTTTTTATGGGGAGAGTTTTATCTCACTCCCCTAAATAATAGGGGGGGGTGAGATAAAACTTGATGTAGATTTACTGCAAAATTTAATTAACTTTTTGATAAAGATAACTTAAAACATAGGTAGCTGTACGCTAATACTGAGTAAATGGCAACGTTTGGTAACAACAATAGCAAGTTGGTGGTGGTTGATGAGGCTTACCTATTTTTCAGCAGATAATAAAACCATTATAAAAAACAAACAAATACCAAAAAAGCGGTTGGATTAACATTAATAAATAAAAATAAATTGCGCCAGTACGTTTGTGAGATAAAAAGAAATGTGCTTCAACAATCATTATGGGGAAAAGTACCAGGAAAAAACGCATCGCACTCATAGGGTTGCTAATAGAAACAGTCAACAGTAAACTTGCCAAAGGATAAGTTAGGTAATGTAGAGGGAATTTTTTTTTGCAACCGTAGCTAATAGCTAAACAAGCAATCATAAAATGAACCAAAGCACTCCCCCAACGTCCAGTGGCCGTGGCTAAATCGATTTGAAAAATAGTATGAGCGAGTTGGTAAATAGTTAGCAGAGGTTGCTGAAAAGTATTGTGCCAATGTTGGTCTTGCATTTGTAAAAATGTATTCACTCTATTGGATAGGTAAAAGTTAAGAGCCAGATAAATACTCAGGCCTAGGAGAGGACTTAAAGAGAACAAAACAGCTTTTATTCTCAGTTTAGTTATGTTGTTGGTACGCTGTTGTTCGTAAAGATAACTAATTAAAGCAATAGTCAGTAAAAATCCCTGGGGTCTGGTAAGAGCAGCTAAAAAAGCCCATATGCTAGCTTGAGGCAGCTGCCTTTGTTGCAAATTTTTAAAAGTTAGTAGTGATAAGAGTATAAATAATGCTTCTGTTTGTGGAGTTAAAGTAATAAAGGAAACTGGGTAGTAAAAAAATAAACCCAAGCTGATGGCAGCCATGGTGGGAGAAAACCTTGCTGCTACCATGTTGTACCAATGTTTGGTAATTAGTACCAAACAGCAGAGGTTAAAAAGTGTGCCTACTAAAGTATAGTTTGGGAGTAAATGTAAGAGTAGAAAAATAATAAATGGGTATAGAGGGAAAAAGACTAAACTGGCTTGACCATCGCGAGGGTTGAGATAACCAAACGCAGCCAAAGCATGATAATGCTTGGTATCGTTAATAGTCAATTGATGAGTAAGAAAAGCAGTAAAACTATCTCTAGGAATATCATATTTTTTTCCTGGAGTTAAAAAAAGATAAAACAGTAGAGTTAAAAAAAGAAAGTGAGTGAGAAAAAAACTCACCATGAAGATTGCATGTTTATTGGTGAGTTTTGTTGGCAAAAATTTATCAAGAGCGTGTAACTTTTTTTTAGCAAGGGTTTTTGTGGGTTGGGAGAAAGCCAGTTTCTTTTTTGGGTGAGCGGCCAAAAAACTTAAAGTATATTTAGCTGTTAGAAAAATAGTTGTAAAAAAACAACACACAGCCAACAAAAAAATTATTTTTGCTAAATAAAAACTAAGTGGCATTAACTCCGAGAGTGCCAATCACCGCGTGCTTCAATAATTTTAGCAGTAATGCTCCCTGGTACTTCATCGTAGTGGCTGGGCAACATCACACTGGTAGCTCTGCCTTGAGTCATGCCTCTTAAAGCAGTCACATAACCTTGCATTTGTGAGAGTGGTGCGGTGGCTTTAATAATTGTCACCGGTCCCCGGGTGGTAGTGCCTTGAATTTGCGCGCGCCTGGAACCTAAATCGCCAATCACATCACCCATAAATTCTTCTGGAGTAGAAACTTCCACTTCCATAATTGGTTCAATTAACACCATTTGAGCATTTTTCACCGCTTCGCGCATTCCTAGACTGCCTGCCATTTTGAAAGCTAGCTCCGAGGAGTCAACTTCATGATAAGAACCATCATAGAGGGTGACTTTAATATCGGTCATGGGGAAACCAGCTAAAAAACCTCTGGAGAGGGCTTCTTGAATGCCTTTATTGGTAGGTTCAATAAATTCTCGCGGTACTCTACCCCCGGTAATTTCGTTGACAAATTCATAACCTGTCCCCCGGTCTTTAGGTTCAATTTTTAGCATCACGTGACCATATTGACCGTGACCACCGGTTTGTTTAATGTATTTGCCCTCTCCTTGAGAAGCAACTTTGATAGTTTCGCGGTAAGCTACCTGAGGTTCGCCCACATTAGCATCCACCTTGAATTCACGCTTCATTCTGTCTACCAAAACATCCAAGTGCAGCTCGCCCATGCCGCCAATCACTGTTTGGCCAGTGTCTTTGTTGGTGGCAATGGTAAAGGTGGGGTCTTCTTCGGAAAGTTTAGCTAAAGCTAGTCCCATTTTTTCTTGGTCTGATTTAGTTTTTGGTTCAATTGCCAAAGAAATCACCGGTTCGGCAAAAGTAATGCCCTCTAAAATAATTGGTTTGTTTTCGTCAGAGAGGGTGTCGCCAGTTTTGGTGGCTTTAAGCCCGACAATAGCAACGATTTCTCCCGCTCTGGCTTCGTCAATTTCTTCGCGTTGATTAGCATGCATTAAAAGCAGTCTACCCACCCGCTCTTTTTCTTTGCGACTGGAATTGTAAACATAGCTGCCAGCTTTAAGTACCCCAGAATAAATTCTAAAGTAAGTTAGGCGTCCCACGTGAGGGTCGGTTTGAATTTTAAAAGATAAGCCCGCAAAACTCTCTTCTGGAGTTAAAGTGCGAGTTTCTAGCTCATCGGTTTTAGGATTGGTGCCAGTGATTTCTTTGATATCGGCTGGAGCGGGCAAATATTCTACCACTCCATCTAAAAGTAATTGAATGCCAGTATTTTTTAGCGATGAACCTGCAAAAACTGGTACTAGCTTGTAGGCAATTACCGCTCGGCGCAAACTCGCTTTAAGTTCATTAATGCTTAGTTGTTCACCGTTTAAGTATTTTTCCATGAGTTTATCATCGGTTTCGGCAATAGCCTCTGTTAGGGCTAACTTCATTTGGGCTAATTTTTCTTGTAGATTTTCGGGCACAGGGATTTCTTGAGGTTCAGCTTTGGCATGAGGGTCAAATTGCCAAGCCTTACCTTCTAAAACTTGAATCACTCCCGAAAAATTATTTTCGGCTCCAATCGGTAATACCATGGCTACTGGTTTAACGCCAAATTTGGTGCGAATATCTTCAATAGTAGCAAAAAAATCAGCCCCCAATTTGTCCATTTTATTGACAAAACAAATGCGAGGCACATTGTATTTGTCGGCTTGCCGCCACACAGTTTCTGATTGTGATTGCACTCCTTCGGAAGCGTCTAAAACGGTAATGCCGCCATCAAGTACGCGCAGTGAGCGCTCCACCTCGGCAGTAAAATCCACGTGTCCTGGAGTGTCAATAATATTAAAGCGATAAGATTCTTTAGGCAAATTACAATCAAAATGTGGTGTCCAAAAAGTAGTGGTGGCGGCAGAAACAATGGTAATGCCTCTCTCTTGTTCTTGAGCCATCCAATCCATGGTAGCTGCGCCGTCATGAACTTCACCAATTTTATAGGTGCGACCAGTGTAAAAAAGAATACGCTCAGTAGTGGTAGTTTTGCCGGCATCAATGTGGGCAATAATGCCAATATTTCTAATTCTTTCTAAAGGCATGTGGCGATTGGTAGAAGTTGTTGACATAAAATTAGGGCAAACTTTCTGTTAATAAATATAAAAATTGAAACTGTAATTATAACATAACTACTTGATAGTAATTAAATGCTGCTTAGCTTTTACCAGCGGAAATGAGCAAAGGCTTTATTAGCTTCGACTGCTTTTTGCACAGTTTGCTTTTTGGCAATGGCTCCCCCGGTATTATTTAAGGCGTCCAAAATCTCACTGGCTAGTTTGAGAGCGAAACTTGGGTAAGTGGCATTGGGTCTTTTATTGGCTTCTTGCACCAACCAGCGCAGTGCTAGGGCAAAACCTCTGCTGGGACGCACTGGCATGGGCACTTGGTAAGCTGCCCCACCCACGCGGCGGGAGCGCACTTCCATTTCGGGAATAATATTGGCAATGGCTTCCTCAAAAGCTTCGAGAGGTTTCTTTTTGCTTTCTAGGGCAACTTTTTCCAAAGCAGCATAAACGTGTTTTTGAGCCACTGCTTTTTTGCCATCCACCATCACATAATTAATTAATTTAGCAATTTTAGGGCTAGCAAATTTAACGTCTGGTTTAACGGGTCGTAAATATTTTTTTTTGGTGCGCATATTTCTTTCTTCTCCCCTAGTGGGAATACTACCGTGATGTTATATGTTATATATTAATTTAATGTTTCCTGTTAAATTTATTTCTTGGCCTTTTTGGCCCCGTACTTAGAGCGAGAGGTCATGCGTTTTTCTACTCCAGCACAGTCAAACTTACCGCGAATAATATGATATTTAACTCCAGGTAAATCTTTCACTCTGCCACCGCGGACTAGCACAATGCTGTGCTCGGCTAAATTGTGGCCTTCACCCTGAATATAGGCGGTAACTTCTATTTTATTTGATAAACGTACTCTAGCTACCTTACGCAGTGCTGAGTTTGGTTTTTTAGGAGTCATGGTTTTTACCAAAGTACACACTCCTCGCTTTTGGGGATTGGTGGTAGCAGTGGCTTTAGAAATTAAGTTGTTGTAGCTTTTGCGCAGCGCCGTACCTTTAATGCGGTGGGGTTTGCTGGTTCTACCGTAGCGGACAAGTTGATTGATTGTGGGCATATATTCCTTATTTGCTCAATTTGAGGGAGGTAATTAATTTTTTATAGCGCTCTTCACTAGCCTTTTTGAGGAAATTAAGCAGTCGGCGTCTTTTGGCGACTTGTTTGAGCAATCCCAAGCGAGAATGATCATCTTTTTTATGAGTTTTTAAGTGAGTGGTTAGCTGCTCAATTGAAGCGGTCAATAAAGCAATTTGTACTTCTGGTGAACCAGTATCATTTTCGTCTTGACGATATTTTTTGATAATCGCCAATTTTTGTTCGGCAAGTAAAGCCATGGTATCCTTTCAAGCCCCGTCTTTTCGCGTTGACACCCAAAAAGCGAGTAACCATTTGTTTTTAGGTGGCGATTATACCGCTTAGATGAAGTTTTGTCTAGATTGGTTTTGGTGATGGCGATTTTTTGCTACTGCTACTCGCCGCCACGGCATGATGTGTGGGGCTAATTGTTGCCTGATTGCTGGCTTCGCTGCCACTGTTACCACTCATGCTGGCTTGATTGTTAGAGTTTTGTTGATTAGCACTCATAATAGCGTGGAGTAAATCATTAATTAAAGTTGCCGAAACACTGGAAACAGGGGTAGCGGCAACTGTGGCGGTGGGAGCGGTGGTGTTTTCACTTGTGGTGGGAAGTTGTTCTTTGTATAAAGTGGTGGCAATTTTGGGCCAGTGATAAACAAGAATATGAACTAAAAAATATCCCGAAATCACCAAGACCCCTCCCCAAAAAAGTATCAGGAGCGAAATTTTTTTTAAGTTAAATTCTGCTTCACTCATGGCAGCAATCTAAGTTTTTATTAAGAGCCTGAGAAAAACGCTGCCAGCGACACGCAGAAGTTTTTGCTACTACTGAATTTGTTTTGGCGGCTGCCACTTTTTTTTCGGCTACCACCACCACTTTGCTCGGCTTGGCGACAGAGGCGGCAGTTTTGCTAGTCGCAGACAACTTAGTGGCATTTTTTTTATCAGTTATGGGAGCTGATTGTTTGGCTGGCGCCACCAGTTGCAAATTAATTGCCCAAAAAAGGTTATAACATTCCCAAGATTGTTGATAAAGCTGAGTAGCTAAAGTGGCATCTTTTTGATAAAGTTTATTGCCAGTTTCCATCAGCCGCATGCTAGCAGCTAGCAAATGTTTGCAGGTGCACCAATCCTCTCCCACTGTTTCTTTAACCAATGCTTTTTGGGCTGTTTTTCTAATTTGGCGTACTGAAGCTAAAAGGTGCAAATAATTGTGGTTGGCAGTTTTGTTAGCGGTAAAAAACAAATGCTCTTCAATAGAAATTAAATTCATCACCGCAATGGAGAGATCTTCGCTAGAAGATAAATCTAGCGCATGACCATTTTCAAATTCTTTCAGCCGCTGATGAAAATCAGCTAAACTAGCAATGTCAAGCATGGCTTCATTTTAGCATTTCTGCTAGCACTTGACAATAAGCTATGGAATTTAAGCTTGATGATTAGGCGTAATTAAAGCGGTAGCGCGCAAAAATTCTATAAACAGTGGCCGAGGGTGTAGGGGGTGAGTTTTATATTCTGGGTGACCTTGCATAGCTAAGAAAAAGGGATGTTGGGTTGGTGGTAATTCCACTACTTCGGCAATCCCAGCTTGAGTATCCCTGCCACTAATCACTAAGCCAGCCTGGGTTAATTGAGGTAAATAATCAGGATTAGGCTTAAAACGATGGCGATGTCTTTCGCTAATGATGAGCTGTTCGCTTAATTCATGATGACGATGATAAATGTTGGCAATTAGCGAATTGGCGCTTAATTTAATTTGGTGTGCCCCTAAGCGCCAATGCAAATAATTAGGGTTAACAAATTCGTCTTTTTCTGCCATGGTTAAGGGTATGATGACTGGATGCGGGGTGTGAGGGTCAACTTCGCTAGTGTGCGCTTGAGAAAGTCCGGCTACATGACGAGCATACTCAACTATGGCTAAATGCATGCCGTATCCTAAACCTAAAAAAGGAATTTTATTTTCTCTGGCATATTTAATGGTAGCAATGGTACCCTCCACTCCTTTTGCTCCCCAGCCAATGGGAGCAATAATCCCAGTTACCGATGCTAATTTAGCTAAAGCAGTTTCTTTTTGTTTGGCAATTTCCTCAGCTTTGATAATTTGCCAGCACAGCTTGTAACCAATTTTTAAGGCAGCGTGATTGAGGGCTTCTACCAGTGAAGCATAAGTTTCTTTAACATCGTTAGCACTGCCAAAAACATATTGGGCCACTAGCCCCAAATGTAGTTCGGGACGCTGCTTTTGTTCCATGGCTGCCACCATGCTGCTCCATGCTGCTAAGTCTGCAGTTTTGTTGGGGAGACCTAGTTTGGCTAAGGCTCGGCTAGCAAATTGCTGCTTTTCAAAAACTAGTGGCAAATGATAAATGCTGGCAAGATCGGGATTAGAAATAATATCTTCTTGAGAAAGATTACAATAATAGGCAACTTTTTCTTTGCGTTTGGCGTCAATTTCCATGCTGGCTCGCCCCACAATAAAATCGGGTTGAATGCCCATAGCGTGCAAATTTTTAACTGATAGTTGAGTCGGTTTAGATTTAAGTTCGTTAATATGACTGGGGCAAGGGAAATAGGTCACATGCACGTGAATAACATCATTGGGTTGACGCAATTTCAAAATGCGATTGGCTTCGTAATAAATTACATTTTGGTACTCTCCTGCGCAGCCGCCCAATTCAATTAAAATAATGTCATAACCTTTGGCAGCAACTTTAATACGGCGGACAATATCTTCGGGAATAAAAGGAATGGCATCTACAGTGGTACCGCGATATTTTTGGGCAGCCACAGCGGCAATCATCTGTGAATAGATTTGTCCCACCGTAGCATAATTTTTCAAACCCACTTTTTGACCCAAAAAGCGTTCATAAGTACCTAAATCTAAATCAGCTTCGGTGCCGTCTTCGCATAAAAACACATCCCCATGTTCATTAGGATTAATATTGCCGGCATCTAAATTGAGATAATTTTCAAATTTAATATTGGTGACTTTATAACCACGAGCTTTCAGGGTAACTCCCAGCGAAGCAGCGGTGACACCTTTGCCCAAACCAGATAAAACTCCCCCTGAGACAAAAATATATTTCATAAACCTTTTGTTTAATGGTGATTTTAACTTGGCGAGGGAAAAAAACAAGGTCTTGATTTCAGGCCATGGTGTGATAAAATTTAGCTCCCATTTTTGTGAGGCGCTTTTTCTTTTTTGTAACTGATTTGTGTTATAATGCTCGATAAGAATTGAGGTGTTTGGTGAGTAGTTTGGCCCTGTGGTGTAGTTGGTTAACATATCTCCCTGTCACGGAGAAGATCGCCGGTTCGAGCCCGGTCGGGGTCGCCAGTAATTTTTATTAATTTAATCTGGGTGAAGGTTGGCTGCCCCCTATTTTTAGTTTGAGTACCCAGCTGAGTGCTAGTTTACTTGATTAAGAAGGGTGTGGTTGGGGAGGCTTTTGCGCCGTTATTGCTTTATAATGGAGTTGATGACAAAAAATCATCATTGGCGATTTATTTGGTGGTTATTGTTGGTGGGGGGAGTG
>CAUUGB010000030.1:0-8243 GCA_963544615.1 uncultured bacterium
AAACCCCACTGGTATCAACCGCTACGGGGACACTGCTATCATTAGTACTACCATTACCCAACTGACCACTGCCATTTCCACCCCAACAATAGGCTTGACCCTGGATATCCAGAGCGCAAGTATGTCCATTACCAATAGCAACCTGACTTAAAGTTTTCCCGACTAAAACCCCACTGGTATCTACAGCCACCGGAAATTGGCTGCTGGTAGTGCTACCATTACCTAGTTGACCATAATTGTTATCACCCCAACAGTAAGCTTTACCTTCGGTATCCAAAGCACAAAAAGTTTCATAGGCATTGACTAAAGTAGTAAAGCGCCATTGATTATTGCCCACAAAAGGGTATGCAGTAGTCACTGTCCCTCCCCCATACGGATAAATAATATCTTGATAAAAAGACAAAGTCAACTGCTGTCCTCCGCTTAAGGGACTGCAAGGTTTGTCAGTCTTAAAATAGTATCTATACTTTTCTGGGTTACCAGCAGCTGAAATATATCTTACCCATTCTAGTAATTGCCCCCTGCCCAAAAAAGCCAAACCCACAACAAAAATACCAAGTAAAAACAAGGAATACTGCCACTTTATCAAAACAGCCAACCACCGCTTACCGGTAGACAAAGACCGCCTTTTGGCAACTGAGTGATGAGCTGATGATCGTAATGACAACATGTACTTAACTAGTATGCAGGTGAAGGCGGATAATCACCCTCACCCGATACCAAAGCCCAAACTTTGGTAAAAATTTTCCCAAGTTTAATTAAAACAAGATAATTACCAATTGTCAAGAGCAGCTTACTCAATTACCCTCAATTACTGCTTAGCAACCACAGGCTGACCGTGAGTAGCAAAATAATAACTGCCCATTGCTGCCCCCGCAATATGAGGCAAGTGAGCCAAACGACGCCATTGCCCCGAACCAATGCCGCCATCTACATAAATTTTAATCATTTTACCCATTGATAAACACAGCTGCTGCAATTGGGTCAACTTTGCCCACAGCTGCTGAGAAAACTCTTGACCACTCTCACCCATGGGGACAGCCAGCAAAAGCACGCTATCTAAAAATGTCCAAGCAAAATCTTCTAAGGCTGCCACCTCGGTGGCTAAATCTAAAGCTACACCGGCTTCTAACCCTGCTTCGCTACTAGCCTGCAAAAAAGCAGCCGGGTTACTAGCGCGCTCAATGTGACCAAAGATAGCTTGACTGGGTAAAGCCTGACCCAAAGACAAAATTTCCCAGACATAATCGAGAGGATCCTCAGTCATTAAATGCCAATCAATTTTTAAGTTGCCAAAATCTAGGGTGGTTAAATCTGCCGGAGTTACTGTGAGACGGGGGGCTAAATTACCATCAATAATATCGATATGTACCCGACTAATGCGACTGTCAGCTTTCACAATGGCTAATTTGGCTACCACTGCCGCTAACTCTGATTCCAAAATGGCAGGTATCAATTGCATATTACAATTTGGCAAATTCCTCAATTTGATGCAAACGGCGATAATATTTGCTC
Source organism: uncultured bacterium (assembly GCA_963544615.1). Classification (GTDB taxonomy): domain Bacteria; phylum Patescibacteriota; class Microgenomatia; order UBA1400; family PJMF01; genus CAUUGB01. The sequence continues at coordinate 1,516 of CAUUGB010000030.1, forward strand.
TCCTCACCATACGGGGTTTGCAAAAAAACTTTAATTAATTGTTGTTGCTGCCGAAACAGCTGATAATCACTGGCAAGCACTAAAGCATTTAGGTGATCATCGCGGACACTCGCCGCCAAATGCTTGGCCCCCTAAACTGGCACGAATACCAGCAAAGCGATTGAGCTGAACCAGCATACCCGCACCCGAACGGCACCAACAAATTATTTTTGCTGTCGGCTCACGCCGCCACAATTTAACTGCTGCTAGTGCATAATCAGGAAAATCATCATTGGTTTGCAACTTAAAAGCGCCGGCATCCTCCACTTGGTGACCTAAAGCAATTAACCAGTGACGAGCTTTGTTTTTGCAAGCCCAACCCCCGTGATCAGCGGCTAAAATTATTTTCGCCATCCTCTTATTATATACTCCAGAGTATAATAAAAACATGGTGAAAACAAAAAACCTCAAAGGAGCGTTTTTAGCCGGCTTGCTGGTAGTGATTAGTTTTTGGGCGGGTTTTAGTCTTAATTCTTATTGGCAAGAAAAAAATAGCAGCAGTAATTCTCACCGCCCCCCACCACCCTCTCCCACACCTTTACCACTCCTGGCTTATTCCCTACCTGCCTTAAAAGCTACTCCCACCACAGCAGACACCATTACTTTAGAAAAAATTATAACTACTGGGCAAACATCACTGAGTGTGCTTTTTAGCTATCAAGTAATGGGGAAAAAAATTTCCGGACTGGCTAATTTCCCCACCACCGCTCCAGCTTGGGGGGGTATTTTAATGCTGCGCGGCTGGGCGCCAGTACAAAATTATCAAAGCGGCACAGGGACTAAAAACGCCGGACTTTTTTTGGCTCAAAATGGTTTGCTCACCTTTGCTCCCGATTTTTTAGGTTACGGCCAGTCAGATCCTCCTCCCGCTGATGTCCTCCAAGCTCGATTTGAAAAACCACTCCAAGTTAAACAATTACTCACTAATTTGCAACAAGGCAAAATTGTCTGCCACAGCGAAGTTACCGGGAGCGAATTGCCACTGCTAGAGCAAATTTGCAACCAAAACAAACTCCCCACCTTACCCTGGGGCATGTGGGCGCATAGCAATGGCGGACAAATTGCTTTAAGCACTTTAGAAATTACTCAAGACGCTTATCCCACCACTCTCTGGGCACCGGTGAGTGTGGGCTTTCCTTACAGTGTACTTTTTTTTACTGATGAAGAAGCAGATGAGGGCAAAAAAAGCCGAGCTTTTATTGCTCAATTTGAAAGCAAATACAATAGCGATGATTTCTCTCACTCCCGACATTTAGATTGGCTGCCCCCAAGACTAAAACTCCAACTTCATCATGGTAGTGGTGATGAAGCTGCTTTAATTTCTTGGTCAAATGAATTTGAGCAAAAAATTACCCAAGAAAATGCTCACCGCACCAAAGAAACTCAAATTGAATTAACTTATTATCGCTATCCTGGAGCTAATCATAACCTACAACCCCATTGGCAACAAGTGGTGGAGCGAGACATAGATTTTTTTCGCCAACACTTAGAGGGTGAAAAATGAAAAAAGCTTTACTAACTAAAAGCAAAAAACTGCTCACCACTTATTTACCACCAGTAAAAATTTGCTGGCAAATCAGTATCATTTATGGCTGTTGGTGGGGACTATTATTACTTTTGGCGGCCATTTTTGCCACCGATACTATTTTACCTTTTACCCCTACTTATGCGAGTGTGGAAAATGTGACCCAAAGTGGTCTGCCCGCCGCACTAGCGCGCTGGGGTGGCTTTGATGGGGTGCACTACTATAGTATTGCCGCCCATGGCTATCAAAGTGCCCGTGGCATTCAAGCCTTTTTCCCCCTCTACCCCTTACTGGTGGCTCTCATTGGCTCCCTGCTACCTAATTACATTTTAAGTGGAGTGCTACTGGCTGGCTGTTGTAGCCTCATATTTTTACTCCTTACCCATCAATACCTAAGACAAAACTATTCACCCCGGCTGGCTTGGTGGTGGTTAGCTGTTTGGTTAACCAACCCCGCAAGTTTTTTTCTAGTGAGCTTTTATACCGAAAGTCTGTTTTTACTGCTACTGTTTTTAACTTGGCTGGCTTACAAAAATAAAGCTTACCGCTGGAGCGGTTTTTGGGGCATGCTGTTAACTGCTAGCAGAGTGGTGGGAGTGGTAGCGGTGGCAGTGTTAGTGCTAGTTTATCTCTACCGTGCTTATAAAACACAACAGCTGTTTACCCGGCAAACACTTGTCCAGGCTCTCTACTTAGGCAGTGGGGTGCTGGGCTTGCTAGCTTACTGCTTATATCTGTGGTGGCAATTTGCTGACCCACTGTTATTTGTGCACGTGCAAAATGATTTTGGGGCCGGCAGACAAACCGACAGTTTAGTGTTATTGCCACAAGTATTATGGCGTTACGGCAAAATGTTTTATTATGGCTTGCCACTTAACAGTAAAACTTATGCCATTGTTCAAGAGCTAATTTTAAGTGTGACGGGTGGGTTAATTTTAATTATCACCGGCTGGCAAAACTACCGCAATTTAAAACCTTTTTATCCCTGGGAATGGTGGCTCTTTAATGTGGGCGCTTTTATGCTGCCAACTTTAACAGGCAGTTTTTCCAGCATGCCACGCTACTTGCTAGTATGTTTAGTCATACCTTTATACTGCAGCAGACTAGCAAATAAAAAGCCGCTCTTAGGAGGAGTGGGACTAACTCTAAGTGCCTTGCTCCTGAGCGTTAATTTGCTCCTTTTTATTGCCGGACTTTGGGTAGCTTAAAATTACCTCTCTCATCACCGCTCACCCATACTCTCCTCATTGAGTCTGCTAAAAAGCAAAAGTATAATAAGCCAATGAAGCGAATCAGCAAGTGGTGCCATTTACATGGCGGCATAGTAGCATTAATTTTGTTCTGGGTACTACTTTGCAGCTGCAATTTCTTACCTCGGCAAACTTGGCTACTCGGTTACGACAATCTTCTGCCCGAACTTAATCTCCCTCTTTGGTGGGAGCGCAATTTTTACTCCATTTGGCAAGATTATCGTGGTTTAGGAGTAGCCAATAGTGTGGCTGAAGGCAGTGAGCTGACTCGCTTGCCTTGGGTGTGGTTGGTAGCGACTTTATGCTCACCTGCCCTAGTCCGCTGGAGTTGGGTAGCGGCCATGCTACTTTTAGGTACCCTAGCCACTTACTATTTGGCACGGGATTGGCTGACCTTAGCTTTATGTCATGCCCAAAACAAACTCCCCCCAGCAATCACTAACTTAGCCGCCACTGTGGCAGGAATTTTTTATCTGCTATCTCCTGCCACCGTACAGCTGTGCTACACCCCCTTGGAAAGTTTTACCAGTTGGCATGGTTGGCTACCCGTAATTCTTTATTGCTTACTGCGTTTTGTACGCACTGCCAATGCCAAAAATTTATTACTGTTAACCATTGTCAGTGTGCTCGCTAGTTCAGCCTTTCATTTAGAAACGCTCTTTATTGTGCTTTTTTTTGCCATGGTAGTTATGGGTGCGGGTTTACTTACCTCCAATTACCGCCACTTTTATCTCCAACGCTTGCTGCTGGGAATAGTGAGTGTCATGGTTGCCAACAGCTGGTGGTTACTGCCTATGGCCTGGACCACTATGACTGCCGGCAACGATTTTACTTTAAGCAAACAAAATCAAATCACCACCCCCCAAGTGCAAGAGATGAATTATAGTCGCGGCAACTTAGCCAATATAGCGCTTTTGCATGGTTATTGGTTTGATTACCGCGAATACAACCCAACTGATAACAGTTATTCACCTTACTTGGGAGTGTGGGATAGCTGGTGGCAGCGGCCTAGCAATCAAGTAATTGGTTACAGTTTATTTGTCTTGGCTGGAAGTGGCTTGTTGCTAACTATTTATTTAGCCCAAAGAAAAGCTTTTGCGCTCGCCCAATTGGGATTATTTCTTTTAGGAATTTTCATGCTCACTGCTGGCAATGGTTTAATTTTAGGCTTGGTTTTTCGCTGTCTCACCAAGCTGCCTCTGCTGGCTGATATCTTTCGGGTAGCTTTTACCAAATGGTCGAGCATCGCTAATTTAGGTTTATCACTCGGCTTAGCTAATGCGGTGGTAACTAGCCATTTGCTCTTTTATCACCGCATCCGCCATCACTGGGTCATCACCACCACCCTAGCACTTGCCGTGGCTGTGAGCATAGTTTATCGCGCTTATCCAGCTTTCAGCGGCGATCTTTTTGGTTGGCAAGTTAAAACAGACATTACTGAGCGCTACATTAATCTGCACGAATTTATGCACCACCAAAACCATGCTGGCACCACCATTTATTTGCCTCACCCTAATTACTGGGGCTGGCTTTTTTATGATTGGGGCTATCGTGGCAGTGGCTTTTTGTGGCAAATGATTCCCCAGCCTCTTTTAGACCGTAATTTTGACGCTTGGAGTTTATATAATCAAACTGCTTATCAACAGTTTAATTTAGCCATGCAAAAACAAGACGCAGCTGAGATAGAGCAACTGATGGCTAAATACCAACTGCAATATGCCATTATTGACGGCAGCTTAATGAATGCTGGTGACAATCAAACTAGCAAAAGACAAGAGGAGGTAGCGGAGCTACAAAAATTATGGCAACAAGCAGGCGCACAACTTTTATGGCAACAAGAAAACTTAAGCGTGTGGCAATTATCCCCCCGCCCTGCACTCAACTACCCAGTGAGTTTAAGTAACAATTACCAACTGCTAGCAAAAGACGCGCCGCAAAGTTTAAGCGACCCTCTTTTTGCCGCCACCGGTGACTATCTTGCCGATAGCACCAATCCTCAAGCTAGCTGGTATCCTTTTGCTGATAACAACAGTGAAAAATTAAGCCAGATTAATTGCGCTGGCGATGAATGTCAACTTAAAGTCTTGGTGCCACCTGCCTTAGCCAAACAGCAATTACTGCTGCCAGCTTGGCAGCAAGGAGAGTTAATAACTATTAATGGCAGCGCTTGGTTAGATAGTAAACAGCAATTACAACTTAATTTTTATCCCCAAATCACACTTCAAGCAGGTGAGCAAACTCTCTCTTTACCCCAACTACCTCAACTGCATTTAGATTTAGCCAAGCTGGCATTAGACGGTGAGGGCGCCATTGTAGATTTTGGCGACCAGCTACCACATCAAATTACCCCAGGAAAATTAGTGGATTTCACCACCCAACTGAAAGTGGGTGAAGATGTGGAGATTAAAAGCTTTCCCTCTCACCTAGCTAGTGCTTCGGCAGCAGGTATGCAAATTGCTGCCAATCAGGTAGCCAACTTTACTTACCCCAAAAGTATTTGGGAGGAATTTTTTCAAGAGAAAAGTTTGCCTCTTAATGGCGAGAGTTTGCAAGCCACTTGGCACACTCCAGTTTATTCTCTTAATTTAGCCAGTGAACATGGACAAAGCTGCGATGTCAGCGCTAGGGGACAAGCCAGCAAAAAAATTACCAGTACCGGCAATTATTATCAAACTAGCGGCTATGGCAGCTGGTGTGAGAGCTATTATTTAAGTGGCATTGCTGCGGTCAATGACTATGTGCTGTTAGCTGCTGCCACCAACATCACGGGGCAGCCACTGCGTTTCCGGGTGGTGGCAGAAAATCAAAGACAAACTTTGCTCACCCACAAATTCGCTTTTCAACCACCACCAAACTCATCTCCATTAGAACAATATTTTTATTTAAGCGCTAGTGAAAATCAAGATAGTGGGCAGAAAAAACTTTTCTTTTATTTAACTGCCCAATCGTACGGGCAACCAAGCAATAATTACCTCACTCAAATCTCACTCCTACTTTACCCTTTTGAGCAATTAAAGCGACTTAAAACTGTTCCCAGCAATGCTGCCTCAATTACCGGTGGCAATACACCCACAATCACTAATTACCAAAATCATCATCACTATTTTTATCAATTTCAGTTATTAGGTGAAGCCGCCCCAGCGCAACCAACCGCAGTAGTACTTTGGCGAGCTTTTAACTCTTCGTGGCGAGCCACTTATCGTTTACCTGGGGGTAAATGGCAAAAATTACCGCATTATCGCTATAATAGTTGGGCAAACGCTTGGTTACTCCCAAGTAACATTCATGCTAATCAAGTTGAAATTCGCCTGCTTTACTTTCCTCAAAAATTAGTGACTTTAGGATTATGGCTACTTTTAGGCCAAATTTTATGCCTACTTTATTGGCAATATTACCCTCGACAAAAAACTTCACCCCCACCCCGGCGCTATTTCCACTAGAAATTAATTTCCTATTTAGCCCATAAGTTTTTACTTACTTTCAAGAACAGCTATTTTTGTGTTACAATAGTATGATTAGTTTAAGGTATGATATAAAATTAAGATGACAAAAAAAATCTTAGTAGCAGTTTTGGCAGTTTTATGGTGGGGATGGCTGGGCAGTCCAACTCAAGCCGCCAACATGGACGAACTCTACCGTCACTATCAGGCAATCGAAACCAATAATTGGCAGCGCTTGGAAGATATTAAAGCTGCCTTGGGTAATCCTACTTTTGAGGGTAATGATGGCAGCCACTATTATATTTATGAGCCGCTACCTAAAGCCATTATTGCCAGCGACAGAGTGCGGGTGAACACCGATGGTTATTATCACACCCATGTACCCAACCGGGCTATAGTTCTACCTGGATACCGAGTGACTATTCGCCTCAATTATCAAAAAATTGATGACCTTAAAGAGTCTAGCTCCTGGAA
>CAUUGB010000031.1:0-8118 GCA_963544615.1 uncultured bacterium
GTAGTGCTATGCTCATATCAGATTCACGATAACCTATAATTAAACTTGTATATGTATATGTGGTTTTACGGGCTAAAATATAACTACTGGTTTTGATATTCAAACCGTACCCATAAACAATATTGTAGGAGTCGCCATCTTCCATAACTCCATTAAATAATTCTCTTAATCTGCTTTTGTTAGCGTCGGACTTTTGAGTGTCCCACTCTTTCTTTTTTCCAAACCATCCCATAATAAATTCCTCCTCTACATCGGAATTTCACCTGATTAATTTTTAATATATTGAAAGCGAAGTTAATTTTATATGGGTTTATTGTACCATTTTTAAGGCATTTTTGCTATTGCCTGTATAAGTTCACTACTTTTGGGAATAAAACTTGTTAATAAAATCTATTGGGGTTTGATATCAGAGTGAAAAGGCATAATGTGTTAGAATAACCAAGTGATTGATAAATATTCTGCCACCTGGTTATCTCATTCGAGCATTAGTGATTATCTCTCTTGCCCTCGGGCATATTTTCTCAAAAATGTTTACAAAGATCCCCAAACTCATCACAAAATTCAAATTGTTTCTCCAGCATTATCCCTGGGAGTTAGTGTCCACGAAGTTTTAGAAGGGCTTTCTAATTTACCCGCTAAAGACCGCTTCAAAAACAGTTTAATTACCGAGTTTAATCGCCAATGGCAAAAAGTTAGTGGGGAAGTGGGTGGTTTTAGTAATCAAGCCAATGAAAAAGCTTATTATGACCGAGGAGTAATGATGCTTAATCGAGTGATGGCACACCCTGGCATTTTAACTCAACTCGCCGTCAAAATTAAAGGCGATTTACCTCACTTTGTTTTAAGTGAAGCTGATAATTTAATTCTCTGTGGTAAACTTGATTGGCTCTCTTATAACACCAAAAATCATTGTGTTCACATTGTAGATTTTAAGACTGGCAAAAATATGGAGGCAGATGACTCACTCCAACTGCCAATTTACTTACTTTTAGCTACTTTTTGTCAAAAATATAGCGTGGAAAAAGCCAGTTATTGGTATCTGCAATTAAGTGACCAACTCACAGCTAAAGTGCTACCTAGTGTAGAGACTGCCAAAAAACAAATTTTAGAAATTGGCAAAAAAATTGCTTTAGCCCGTAAACTCCAAGCTTTTAAGTGCCCCTATGGTGGCTGCCCAGCCTGCACTCCTTTTGAGCGGATTTTAGCTGGCGAGGGTAAAAAAGTTGGTGAGAGCCGCACTATGCGCCGCGATTTATATTTATTATCTTATCAAGCACCAGCCGATGATTTAGAAGAAATTTTATAAATGTCCCTTTTAGCTAAACTTACCCCAACTAATTTAGCCAGTGAAAAAGCTAAATTTAGCAGTGACTATAATTACAATCCTCAGTTTATTTACGCTGAACCAATCCTACCAGCTAAACTGCAAAAATACGGGCAAACAAAACCTGCGATGGTGCAATTAGCCCAAGCTTATCTAGCAGCTCATCCCTTACCAACTGCTCCCTCACCCAAGGATACTACTCCTATAACTGCCAACCAAGTGCAACAAGAAGTGCTCGCGCTGTGTCAGCGCTTGCGCATCAAACCACCCCAAATTATTTTTAGTAATCAACTGATTACTCGATTTGTAGTTTTACAAGATAAACTAATTATCAATAATTCGCCACTGAGTAAATTTAGCCAAGAAACTCTGCCAGCTCTGCTTGCCCATGAGCTACAAACCCATTACCTGCGCTTTTACAATCAACAACAACAAAGCTTTGCCAGTCAAAAACGCATTGATTATTTGCGCACCGAAGAAGGACTGGCAATTTTGGTAGGCAGTTTTTACAAACCGCAACTTAATTTTAGTGCCATTTGCGCTTTATATATTGGCGTTGACCTCGCCCAAAAAGCAAGTTTTAGCCAAGTATTTGCTTACTTTAGTCAAAATGGACTCGGTTTTAATCAAGCTTGGGCAAAAACCATGCGAGTCAAAAGAGGTCTTGAAGACACTAGCCAACCTGGTGGTTTAACTAAAGATTTAGTTTACTTAGAAGGAGTTTGGGAAGTTTGCGATTATCTCTTAGCCCCCAACTCATCGCTACTTGATTTATATTTGGGCAAAATTTCTTGGCAGCAAGCTGCCTTTTATCATCAACAAGCCAATCTTAAGGCAATGCGCTATCCGGAGTTTGTGCCGCATCGTCTTCAGGATTTTTTGTCGCACGTGTGCTCTTGCAAACTTGAGCTGGCACCGCCCCCACCTTAAAAAACTCTTCCTTACCACAATAGGGCACTTTCACTAAAGTGTCTGGTACTCTGAAAGCATGTGGATGTTCTGGGTCAAGCAAGGTTAACATAATTTTCTGCCACATGGGTGAAGCCCCAGTGACACCGGAAGCAACATAGCTCATGGGACGATTATCGTTATTACCCACCCAAGTACCCACTACATAATCTTTAGTATAACCAAAAGTCCAGTTGTCACGTAAATTATTAGTTGTTCCAGTTTTAACTGCTACCTGCTGATTGGGAATATACAACACGCTATGCACCCCAAAGGCACTGGCCCTGGCAGAATTATCTGACAAAATATGACTAATTTGATAACTGGTAGCTGAGGAAAGTGCTCGCTTACCCACTCCTTCACATTTATTGTCTAAAGCGCATTGATTGCGATACAAACTACGTCCCTTATAATCTAAAATTTCCAAAAAGGGATTGGTAGCCACACTAACGCCCTCATTGGCAAAAGTACCATAAAGCTGCATCATCTCGGTCATGCGCACCTCACCACCGCCCAAAGTTAATGATAACCCCAAGCGAGAGCGATTAGTCCAAGTGCTAATACCCATTTTCTCACCCTGATCAATCATGGCGTCTAAGCCAATTTCGTGTAGCAACTTAACTGCAGGAATATTATAAGAACTCGCTAAACTTTCTCTTAAAGTCACACTACCATGAAATTTACCATCATAATTTTTGGGACTATAATCAGGACCACCACGAAATTTATAAGTTACTGGCTGATCTTGAATTAAGGTAGCTGGTGTAAAACCATAATATTCCATAGCAGTAGCATAGGTAAGTGGCTTAATGGATGAGCCGGGCTGACGATGTCTAATGGTCACATTAACTTGACCATCATGTTCAAAATCATAATAATTTCTCGAACCAACCATGGCCATAATTTCCCCAGTTCTAGGTTTGGTCACCATGGCAGCTCCGTTGGAAACTTTCAACCGTGCCAAGCCATCTACCTCTTGACTAACTAAATCTTGCACTACCTGTTGCATGCCTAAATCTAGGGTGGTACGCACCACCATCCCCCCAGTATTAACCATTTCTTCACCGTACTTTTGCGCCAAAAGTTCCCGCACATACATCACAAAATGGGGGGCAGCAATTTTAATCCGACTATTGTTAAACACTAATTCTTCACTCCCGGCCTGTTGTTCTTGCTCAACACTAATATAGCCTTCTTCTCTCATGCGACGTAAAACTTCGCCTCGGCGTAAATAGGCGCTGGCAACATCGTTAGCAAAAGGAGAATAACGACTGGGTGCTTGCGGTAAACCGGCTAAAAAAGCACTTTCTGCCAATGTGAGGTTTTTAGCATTTTTACCAAAAAAAGTAATAGCAGCCTGCTCAATCCCATACACCGGACCACCGTAGTTAACTTGGTTTAAGTACATTTCTAAAATTTCATCTTTACTAAATTGACTTTCAACCAAAATTGCTAAAATTAATTCTTTAATTTTACGAATAAAAGATTTTTCTCTAGTTAAAAGGCGTAATTTAACCAACTGTTGGGTAATAGTTGAGCCTCCTTGACTATAACTACCCGACTGACGATTAGCTTGGGCAGCTCTAACAATGGCTTTCAAATCAAAACCACGATGAGAATAAAAATTGCTATCTTCAATAGCAATGGTAGCATTAATGACGTCTTGACTCACGGCTGACAAAGCTACTGGAGTGCGATTTTCATCCTCATAAATTTCAAATAAAAGATGATTATTGCGATCCAAAATCTTAGTAGTCATATTTTGCTTACCATTAGTTAAAGCGCTAATTTCTGGTAAGTCATTGATAATGTGCTGATAGCTCCAGTACCCAGCATACACAATCCCACCTGTTAAAAGCAGGGCAGCGGTATACCAAAAACAAAGTGAGGCGTGAGAGTGAATTTTGCGCAACACAATGCGCCGCTTTTCTCGCTGATAAGCAATAATCTTTTGCGGATTAGCTCTTTTTAAAGTGGTTTTTTTCCGCCGACAATGATGCCAAGCAGTCAAGAGACGCAACTTAAAAGCTAAAATGGGGTGACGAGCAATCGGACATCCCTGCCAGGCACCACGTGAGGGACGAATTACCACTGGCTCATTTTTGGGTACCAATTCCCAACCAGACACAATTCTAATCACAATTTTTTTAGGACGGCGAGGGGTGGCAGGAGATTTTTGCCGCAGAGACTTTTGCTGCTGCATCCAGGGTACTGACTTAAAAACAGCTACAAATCGCTGCCAATAACCCCGAAGCACTGCTACATGCCCAAGTGACAAGCCAGTTGTTGCTTTAGTTTTTAAGCTAGTTTTATTTTTACCAACAACTTTATTAGTGACTTTAGAAGTAATTTTAGAGGATAATGAAGGAGGTGGAGCAGATAAGCGCCAACCAGTAAAATAGCAGCCATAAGCGATGAATTTAGCTAGCCACAAGCGCCACTGATTGGACCACGACAATTTTATCACGATAATGTATATTATACACCATCAATGAGATACAAAATCAATCAAACTAGACAATTAGCTGTTTGCCAAAACGACAAAGGAAAAAATTAATAGCAGCTTTTTTTTCTACTCGCGACCCGTAACGATATAATCGGTAGGCTAATTTCAACACCCGCAGTTTTAACCACCAATTACCGTGCAAAAAAAAGAATAATAAACGATTACGGGTTAAATAAAAAGTCTGTAAAGCACTCCCTGAGCCCAGTGTAGAACCGCCATTTTTATGCCAAATAACAGCTTGCGGACAAACAGCAAAAGTAAATCCACAAGCTCGCATGCGCCGGCTTAAATCAGCGTCCTCAAAATAGAGAAAGTAGCGATCGTCAAAAGTACCACTCACTGCCAAAGCTTCACGCCGCACTAGCACACAACAACCAGAGAGGAAATGACTATCTGGAGACTTAGTAAACTGACCCCGGTCAACTTCATCCACCCCCAGATGAAAACAACTTAAATTAGCTTCATCAATAATTCCCCCCATAAACCAAATCACCTGACCGCGATGTTTTTCTTGATAGCTACTGCGATGAAACTCACATCCGGGAGCAAAATAAATTTTAGGAGCCACCATGCCCATTTGGGGATGGTTTTTGAGCTCCCTGTATAAAAGCTGCAAAAAATCTGCCTTCACCAGGGTATCAGAATTAAGCAGCAAAAAAAACTCCGGATTAAATGATTTGCTCGCCACGGCTAACCCCAAATTATTACCACCAGTAAAACCCAAATTAGTATCGGAGCGAATCAGTTGCACATTCTTCAGCTGTTTGGGTAACACTAAAGGTTGCTTGGAAGCATTATCTACCACAAAAGTGCGTACCAGCAAACCACTAGTATCAATTTTCGCCAAACTTTCTAAAGTTTCTTTGGTGTCTTCATTAGTATTGTAGTGAACAATAATAACGGCAATTTTATCCATAAAAACTATTTACTAATTTCCTTAAAAGGAAGATAAGGCCATAATACTTCTGGTACCCCCACAGAACCATCAGGTCGTTGATAATTTTCTATCATACAGGCTAAAAGTCGGGGACTTGCTGCCATGGTATTGTTGAGAGTATAAACATATTTATGCTCTCCGGTAGCAGTTTTATAGCGAATTTTCAACCGCCGAGCTTGGAAATCATTAAAATAACTAGCCGAATGAGTTTCGCGGTAGCGCTTTTGTCCTGGGAACCAACTTTCAATGTCATATTTTTTCCGTTGCCCTGCACCCATATCGCCAGTACACATTAAAAGCACTTGATAGGGGATACCCAAATTTTGCAATAAACGCTCAGAATTGGCTAAAATTTTCTCATGCCACTGACGGGTTTGGTTTTCATCAGCAATAGTATAAACCACCTGTTCCACTTTATTAAATTGATGCACCCTAATAATTCCCTGAGTGTCTTTGCCGTGAGTGCCTACTTCTCGACGAAAACAAGGAGAAATACCAACCATTTTAATTGGCAAATCCCGCTCTAAAAGGGTTTCACCAGCATGAAAAGCAGTTAAAGCTACCTCAGCGGTACCAGCTAAAATTTGTTCATCTTGAGTGCGGTAATGATCTTGACTACCCCAAGGAAAATAACCCGTGCCCCACATGGTTTCTTGTTTTACCAGTGAGGGAGCACTCATGGCTGTAAACCCATCTGCCACCAGCAGACTTAAAGCATAATTAAGCAAAGCCTGCTCCAAAAGCACCGCTTGATTTTTAAGCATATAAGTGCGAAAGCCACCAATTCTCACCGCGCGCTTAACATCAAGTAAATCAAGTGCCAGCATTAAATCTTGGTGAGGTTTGGGAGTAAAAGCAAATGCTGGCAATTTACCCACTTTTCTAACTACTTGATTATCATTTTCATCTTTACCCACCGGCACATCGGCTGCAGGCACATTAGGCAAATGGTACTGACATTGTTGAAATTCCTGCTCAACTGTGTCTAATTGTTTTTCCAGTTTTTTTAGCTGTTCTTTGAGTTTTTTACCCTTAGCAATTAAAGTGGGAGCGGGGGGAATAGCTTGAGTTTGGACTGCTTTTTTAATGGTAGCCGCATTTTGATTAACTTGATGACGACACTCCTCTACCTGAGAAAGTAATTGACGCCTTTGTTTATCTAGCTCTAGCACCTGAGTGACAATTTGGGGGTCTAATTGTTTACTAACAGCTGCTTTGGTAACTTCTGGGGCATTTTCGCGCACATAGTTAATGTCTAACATAATTTACTCCTTAAGAGGGCTAGTTTCTTCTCTTTTTAGCGTGGGAAAGGCAATTACCTCTTTAATTGACCAAGTATTGGTAAGCAACATCACCAATCTATCAATGCCTAAACCCACCCCACCTAAAGGTGGCATACCATATTCCATTGCTTCCAAAAAATCCTCATCCATGGGTTGAGCTTCTTGATCTCCTGCTCGCAAGCGGGCTTGTTCACTGCTAAAGCGCTGATATTGATCGAGTGGGTCGGTAATCTCACTCCAACCATCAGAAATTTCTTTGCCGCCAATATAAAGCTCATAGCGCTCCACCAAATTTTTATCTTGACGATGAATTTTAGCTAAAGGGCTAACGTCTTTGGGATAATCAATAATCCAAGTAGGTTCGAGTAATTTTTTGGTGACTAAATGATCAAAGAGAGAGAAAATTGCCTTACCTCTAGTAAACTCACCCACTGGGTGCAAATTGTATTGCTCTAAAAGCTGTTGCAGTTGGGAGCTACTTAAATCATCCACCGGCAAAGCAGCTAATTGGGCTAAAGCTTGCTTTAAGCTTAATACCCGCCAAGGCTTACCATTATCAAGGACAATTTGCCGCTCACCTAAAAACAACTTGTCGCTCTTGTTAAGTTCATGGTGTAAATATTTAATTAAACTCTCCACCTCACTCATCATCAGGCGATAATCAGCAAAAGCGCGATACCATTCAATCATGGTAAACTCTGGCAAATGCGTTTGGTCAATACCCTCATTACGGAAATTACGGGCAATTTCGTAAACCTTTTCCATGCCTCCTACAATCAGGCGTTTCAAATAAAGCTCCGGAGCAATGCGCAAATAAAATTGAGCGTCATCTAAGGCTTTCATGGTGGTGGTAAAAGGACGAGCATTAGTACCTCCATAAAGCGGCTGGAGAATGGGAGTTTCCACCTCGGTATAACCTAATTTCTCTTGCATAAAATAGCGCAATAGCTTAATAATCTGCCAGCGAGAGCGCAAAACTTGCCCGGACTGAGCGTTGAGGAGCAAATCTAAATAACGCTGACGAAAGCGAGCTTGTTTGTCTTGAGCTTTATTAAAATTAGAGGGTAGGGGACGCAAAGCTTTGCCCAAAAACTCAAACTCGTCTACCATAATGGTGACC
>CAUUGB010000032.1:0-6743 GCA_963544615.1 uncultured bacterium
GAGTCCTTGAGAATTGGTGGCGTCGAAGATTAATTCTCCCTGAGGAAACAAGGCTTTAATTTTTTTAATCAGGGTGACAATTTTGTTTTTAGGAAAGTATTGAAATACTCCAGCAACCACCAGTAAGGTAGGTAATAAAGTATTGATTTGTTTTGTCCATTCAAGTGAGAACATGTCTGCTGCAATCAACTTTTCGTTTTTGCCACTGCCTAATAATTCTTTTCTTATTTTGATTACTTTGGGTAAATCTAGTTGGTAAAAATTAGCTTGGCTATTGTTAAGGCGATGATAAGCGGTTTCTAAACCGGCACCTAAAAATACCACATTACCGTCACTGTGTTTTTGCAAAAACTTTTTGATTTTTTGATCAATCGAGTGTTGGCGACACACGCTGGCCATATAAAAATATTCATTGGAGTTGTTTTTAATTTTATCTATAGATAAATATGGTTTAAGTGACAACGCTTGGCGGTCATAAAAAAAATTAGGGAATTTTTCTGAGGCATATATTCTGGCTGCTAGGGGAATATAGAGAGTTTGTTCTACTCCACTTAATAAGTCTTTTTTACTCATATATTTTTTTGTTCTTATTCTTTTATTATACTTTGTTTAAGATAGTGAAAGTGCCGCTTTTGGAGTTTTTTAATCAGTTCCAGCGGAAGCGGTGGGACTCGAACCCACGATGGACTTGCGCCCGACAGATTTCAAGTCTGTTGCCATAGCCACTAGGCGACGCTTCCCTTAATAACTATTATATCCTACTTATCTATAAGTAATGTTATAATATGTTCCTAATTTTATGCCCAAGACACATGATTATCTTATTAGGAGTACCCCGGTTGCCTCCGGAGACAATTCTTTGCCAGAAAAAAAGCCGGCGGAAAAAAAATCTCGTTTACAGTCTACTCCGGCGGCCAAGACACCACGCTCCACCACTTCTTTGCCCCACAGTAAACCCACAGCCGACAGCATGGAAAACTCTCCTACCTCTGCCACTGCAGATACAGCCAAAAAAGAGCGCATTGTGATTGGCCCTGATGGGAAGCCGGTGCGAATTGTAGAAATGCATTTTGATTTTAGTAAAATTAGCAAAAATATTATTCTTTTTTTGCTATTGTTTATTTTTGTTTTCCCCTTTTTGCTTTCTTTATTTGGCGCTGGAGTTAAAGAAGTTACTTTATCTGATTTTGCTCGCGATTTAGCTGCTGGCAAGATTGACAAAATTAGTGTGGCTGGTAATCAGTTGCGGCTTAACTATCAAACTGACAATAGTGCTCCTCTAGAAACCACCAAATATATTGTTTACAAAGAAAGCAATCAAACCGCCCTAGATTTAGTTAAAGCTGCCGGAGTAGATTTAGCAGCCATAAATTTAGAAATTAAAGATATTAGTTGGGGGCAGTTAATTAGTGAACTTTTTTTTAGCTTTTTGCCCATCATTTTGATGGCAGGTTTTTTCTTATTTATCTTTCGTCAAGGTAAAAGTGGGATTGGCATGGATATTTTTGGTATGGGTAAAAGTAAGGCAAAAATTTTTGTCAAAGGTAAACAAAGTGTCCGTTTTGCTGACGTGGGTGGTATGCCAGAAGCGAAAAAAGAGTTAGAAGAAATTGTTGATTTTCTCAAAAATCCTCGTAAATATCAAAAAGTTGGTGCCCGCACCCCAAAGGGGGTTTTACTGGTTGGTCCTGCTGGAACAGGTAAGACTTTATTAGCTCGAGCTGTAGCTGGCGAAGCGGGAGTGCAGTTTCTTTCTATTGCTGGCAGTGAATTTATGGAAATGTTAGTTGGGGTGGGTGCCTCGCGAGTACGCGACCTTTTTGATACTGCCAAAAAAACCTCTCCCTCAATTATTTTTATTGATGAAATTGACGCCATTGGTAGAATGCGCTCAGGTGGGGGTATTAATAGTCACGATGAGCGTGAACAAACTCTTAACCAAATTTTGGTAGAAATGGATGGCTTTAGTCAACACGACAATGTGATTGTTATTGCCGCTACCAATCGTGCTGATATGCTTGATCCTGCTTTGGTTAGGCCGGGTCGCTTTGATCGGCGGGTGTTTGTTAATTTGCCTGATTTAGATGAAAGACGCTTTATTATTAATATTCATAAAAAAGGCAAACCTTTTGTTAGTGATCTTGATTGGGAGCAAGTGGCTAAAATGACCACTGGTTTTTCTGGTGCAGACTTAGAAAATATGCTCAATGAAGCGGCAATTAACATTGTGCGTGATAACAGGGAAGCAATTACTCTTGCTGATCTTTCGGACTCAGCACTTAAAGTTAAGTTAGGACCGAGTAAAAAACGTTTAACAGATGAGTACGAGCGGAAGATGACTGCTTATCATGAAGCTGGTCATGCTTTGGTATCGCACTTGTTGCCATTTGCCGATGAAGTCTCGCGAATTTCCATTATTTCTCGTGGTGCTGCTTTGGGTTATACCATTACACCTCCTAACCGCGATAAAATGCAAACTACCAAAAATGAGCTTTTAGATGAAATGTCAGTACTTTTGGGCGGCAGAGCGGCGGAAGAATTAGTTTTTGGTGAGATGACTGTGGGAGCAAGTAGCGATATTTCCAGAGCTACCAAAATTGCGCGGAAAATGGTAGAAGAATGGGGCATGAGTACTTTAGGTCCAATTTTTTTAGCCCCTCAATATGAGGATAGTGATTATGCTCGTATTTATGATGAACCCAGAACAATTTCTGCACAACTTAAATCTCAGGTAGATGCTCAGGTACAAGCTTTGGTGAACACTGCCTTTCAAAAAACCACTACATTACTTAAAAAACATCGCTCTCTCTTAGATAAAATTTCCTTAGTGCTTTTAGAAAAAGAAACCCTAGAAGGTGAAGAATTTACGGCGTTGGTGGGTATCAAGAAAGTCACTCGTCCGTCATGAAGCAGTCGGCTATGAGCTTAAATCAAGCAGAGCAGACTTTTTTAATCATTGACGGTCATGCTTTAATTTATCGCTCTTTCCACGCTTTCCCCCCCTTAACCACCAATAGTGGTGAGCTGGTGGGGGCGGTTTATGGTTTTTTGCGTGTTTTACTCACAGTCCTTAAACAAGTGGAACCAAGTCATTGGTTAGTGGCTTTTGATCATCCTGCGCCCACTAAAAGAAAATTAGCTTTTGATTTTTACAAAGCTAATCGTCCCGAAATGCCTCAAGAATTGCGCTCTCAAGTGTCTTTAATTGAAGAGGCCGTAGTCCATTTGGGTATTCCTGAATATAAAATTGCTGGGATTGAAGCAGATGATATTATCGGTACTGTAGCTAAATTAGCAGTAAAATCTGGAGTGGGAGCAGTGCGAATTTTAACTGGAGATAAAGATAGTTTTCAATTAGTTGACGAACATATTCATGTTTTGGTACCTAATGTGGGGCGAGCTAAAAACAAAGGTGACAAAAGTGCTTTGATTGAATATGGGCCAGCTCTGGTAGAGCAAAAAATGGGGGTATCTCCCCAGTACATTGTTGATTTTAAGGCATTAGCGGGAGATAGTTCAGATAATATTACTGGAGTACCAGGAATTGGAGCAAAAACTGCGGCTGCTTTAATTCAAAAATATGGCAGTGTAGAGCATATCTATCAACTTTTAGATCAAGAATTATTAGAAAAAGAAAAATCAGGTGTCTTATCTAAATTGAGTGCTGGTAGACAGTCAGCAATGGTGAGTAAACAATTAGCTACCATTGATGTGCAAGTAGAATTAGATTTTAATTTAGATAATTGTCGTGTGGGCGGTTATCAAAAAGAGCAAATGTACCAGTTTTTACAGCGCCTTGGTTTTACTTCTTTATTAAAATTACTGCCAGCAGATGATTTTGATTTAGATCTCCAGCAGACTTTATTTTAATGATGAAATGGCAAACTTTGCAACACCATTTAGATGAGTATTTACAACTTCAAGTTTGGCAGCAAATTGATGTTTCTGAAAATGGTTTGCAAATTCAACCTCGCTTTGCTCAAGTTCAAAAAATTGCTTTAGCAGTTGACGCTAATTTATTAACGGCTAAATTAGCAGTCCAAGCTCAAGCAGATTTACTCATTGTCCATCATGGTTTGTTTTGGCATGACAGTCAACCTTTAGTGGGGCTAGCTTATCAGCGTTTAGCATATTTTTTACAACATGGTTTAGGACTTTATGCTTGCCACTTGCCTCTCGATGCTCATCAAGTTTTGGGTCATAATACGCTTTTAGCTCAAAAACTTTGTTTGCAAGAAATTAGGGATTTAGATATTGGCGTGATGGGTAAGCTGCCGCAACCATTAAAGCTGACTGAAATTAAACAATTGCTGCAAGTGCCTGCTAAGCAACCTACATTAGAATTGTTATTTAATCAGCAATTAATTACCAAAGTGGGCATTATTAGTGGTGCTGCTGGTAAATTAACTTATTTGCAGCAGGCCAAAGACGCGGGGGTTGATTTATTTATTACTGGTGAAGTAGGACATGTGGGTTGGCAAATTGCCCGTGACTTAAAACTCAATCTGCTTTGTTTGGGTCATTATTGGACAGAAACTTTTGGAGTTAAGGCATTGGGAGACTATTTACAGAAAAAATTTTCTTTGCCAACCAAATTTATCTCGGCTAATACTTACTTGTAAGTTGGAAATTGCGATATAATGCTTGACGTGCATAAATATTTAATTGGTGTGGATGCCAGACTTTGTGGTAGTGCTCATGCTGGTTTGGGTAGATATATTAAAAATTTATGCTTGCGCTTGCCTTTTTTTCTGCCGAAAAATTATCAATTGGTGTATTTTTTTGACGATAAAAAACAATGGAGTGAAGTTTTACTGGCTCTACCAACTCTTAATTATTCTCCCAACCTTAAAGTATCAGAAATTTTTTCGCGGATTAAAATTGTGATTGCTCCCATTACTCATTATACTTTTGCTGAGCAGTGGCGCCTGCCTGCTATTTTTACTGCAGAAAAACTTGATTTATTACATGTACCGCATTTTAATTTACCTGTTTTGTCTCGAACTAAAAAAATTGTTTTAACCATTCACGATTTACTTTGGCATCAAAAAAAAGGTTTGCAGATGACCACTCTTAAGAGTTGGCAATACTATCTTAAACATTTTGTCTATTTATGGGTAGTGCGCCTCGCAGTTGCTAGAGCTTATAAAATTATTACTCCCAGCAAAATTAGCAGTCAGGTAATTACCAAATTTTATCCGCAAGCTCAAAATAAAATTGCGGTGATTTACAATGGGGTGAATAATTTTGCCACTTGTCAAAGTGTGGCTCCAGTGCCGAGTTTACCAGCTCATTTTTTGCTTTATGTCGGCTCACTTTATCCCCATAAAAATTTACAACTCATTTTGGCAGCCTTAAAAAGGAGGAAGCAGTTACAATTGGTAATTGTGAGTGCTCGCGATGCTTTTTGGCAAAAACTCAAAGAGCAAATTAAACAAGAAAAATTAACCCAGCGAGTAATTTTTTTAGGACACGTGAGTGATGAAAAACTTAAATATCTTTATTTGCATGCGGATTGCTTGGTGCAACCATCACTGTCTGAGGGATTTGGTTTAACTGGAGTGGAGGCCATGTCGCTTGGCTGTAAAGTTTTGGCTTCTAATATTGCTGTTTTTCGCGAAATATACGGTAGGGCATATTTTGCTTTTAACCCTTTGTCACTAGAGAGTTTTTTGCAGTCTTTAGATAAATGTTTACAAGCTAATAAAAACACTTACCAACATGTTGCCAGTAAACAAGCTAGTCTTTACCATTGGGATAAGATGACAAAACAAGTAGCCAAACTTTATCAGCAAGTTTTATCATATGCCTAAAATTGTTGCAGCGAGAAAAGTTGCTTTAGTTTATGATTGGGGGGACACTAAATTTGGTGGTGCCGAAAGAGTGCTTTTGGCTTTGAAAAAAATCTATCCTCAGGCCGATCTTTTTGTGAGTGTGGCTGATAGTCATCAGGCTAGTTGGCTGCAAGAATTCTCTCGAGTCCGAGTGAGTTTTTTGCAAAAATTTCCTCGTTTAATTAAAAAACACAAAGCTTTATTAGCCATATTTTTACCTTTAGCTTTTGAGTCTTTTGACTTTAGTGGTTATGAATTGATTATTTCAGTGAGTAGTTTTGCTGCTAAAGGTATTCTGACCAAGCCAGGGCAATTTCATCTATGCTATTTGCTCACTCCTACGCGCTTTCTTTATTCTCACGAAAATGAATATCTGCCTTGGTGGCTTAAACCACTACTTTTGCCAATTAAAAAATATCTTTGCTCTTGGGATAAAGTTGCCATTCATCGTCCCGATTGTTTATTGGCAATCTCTCAGTTGGTAGCTAAGCGTTGCCAGCGCTTTTATGGTCGAGTGGTAGACGAGGTGGTTTATCCAACTATTATTAACGATATTTTTACCTCTAGTAATAAAGTTTCTTTGGAAAAAAAATACTTTTTGGTAGTGAGTAGATTAGTGGCTTATAAAAAAATTGATTTAGCGCTACAAGCTTGTGGTCAGGAGGGATTACCCTTAAAAATCATTGGCAGTGGCAAGCAACTACCCCAGCTGCAAAAATTAGCTCATCGCCATCACTGGCAGCAGGTTGAATTTTTGCCTCAGGTGTTAGATAGTGAATTGCCCTCTTATTATCGAGGCGCAATTGCATTATTAGCTCCTGCACAAGAAGATTTTGGTATTAATTTGCTTGAGGCAAACAGTTGTGATACTCTAGTAATTACCAACGCCTTAAGTGGCGCCAGAGAGCT
>CAUUGB010000033.1:0-6361 GCA_963544615.1 uncultured bacterium
AACTAGAGAGTTTTATGAGTGGATAAAGTGTTCAATATGTATCTGTCACAATACGAATAGATTGACTTTTGTATTTAGTGGTGTTAAAATAACAAAGTGATTTTGGAGGGTCGCTCATTTTCCCAATGATTAAAATTAAGTTCTTGCTGTTGACGATTAATTGGCAACGGTAAATGTTTTTTCCTCAATAAGAAAGGTTAGATGCAAAAAGCAACAGATATACCAATTCAAGCTAAAGAATCGACGGTGGTGGCAGAAAAGAAAAAAACCTCTTTAACTACTCAAGCTCCAACTCCTGTTTTAGCGCCAGCGCCTCATACTCCTGCTGCTTGGCAGAGCCCAACTTTAGCAGGTAAAGCGGCAGTAAACCAGGCGGGATCATCACTTGTTAGTGGTACTGTGGTTGCCCCTGAGACAAATTTGAGTCAGCTTTTCTCTCATAATAGCAGTGGATCACGCAGTGGTGAAACTACTAAAATTAAAAAAGGGGTAGTAAAAAATAATGGCACTAGAGTAAGTCATCGGACTGGCACCTTAAATGGTTTTGGACGTAGCAGTCGTGCCAATAGTGTTGATTTAGCCGGTAAAAAAACTAAGCAAATTTGTGGTATTCTCGACACTTTCAAAGATAATTTAGCGATTATCCGCAAAAATTATGCTGAAGATGAAGATGATACTTTTATTCCCATCAATGTGGTGCGTAAATATAAATTACAACCTGGAGATGTGATTTGTGGTGAAGCTAGAGAACCCAAAGAAAACGATCGTTATTGGGGGCTGTTGAGTATTACCAGTGTTAATGATGTCCCCTTGGAGGAATACTTAAAGCAAGCTCGAGTTAAATTTCATCAGCTCACACCTGTTTATCCAGATGAGCAAATTAAGTTAGAAACTGGGGGTGAGCCTTTTTCTACCAGAATTGTCGATATGATTGCTCCCATTGGTAAAGGGCAGCGCAGTTTAATTGTCTCGCCTCCTAAGGCTGGAAAAACTTCTTTTCTAAAAGAAATCAGCACCGGCATAGCGGCTAATTATCCTGATATTCATTTAATGGCAGTGCTAATTGGAGAGCGCCCAGAAGAGGTCACTGATATGCGTCGTCATATTGAAAAAATTACCCATGGAACTGGCGAGGTGGCTGCGAGTAACTTTGATGAAGCCGCTGATGCCCAATGTCGGGTAGCAGAGTTGGCATTAGAGCGAGCTAAACGTTTGGTAGAAAAGGGACGTGATGTAGTAATTTTGCTTGATTCAATTACACGTTTAGCCAGAGCTTATAATCTTTCTATTCCTACTTCGGGGAGAACTTTATCGGGGGGGTTTGATCCAGCGGCACTTTTCCCACCTAAAAGATTTTTTGGGGCGGCACGTAATTTTGAAGTAGCAGGTTCCTTAACCATTATTGGGACTGCTTTGGTAGATACAGGTTCAAGAATGGATGATTTGGTTTATGAAGAGTTTAAGGGCACGGGCAATCAAGAGCTGCATTTAGATCGCCGCCTGGCAGAGAGACGTATTTATCCTGCCATTGATGTGCAAAAATCTGGCACGAGAAGAGATGATTTGTTAATTGACTCGCTTACTTATCAGGCGGTGCTGACTTTGGAGCGGATGCTGGATACCTTAAATAAGGATGAGCGCACCACCACGCTGCTAGAGCAAATGAAAAAAACCAAAAGCAATAAAGAGTTTTTGCAATCTTTGCGCCACGCTTAAAATAATATTGATGTATCCTGGCAAAATGCTTAGGGTATAATATTTGTTGGTGGTTTTATGAAAAGGCACTCTACTCGTATTGATAAGTTGGTTAAGTCGCCATTGTGGCAAGATTTTCTTGACTACTTAAATTTTTGGTACCGTTATGTAAAAAACCGCGCCTACATTCCTTTTTCTTTTTTTGAAGCAGTTAAAGACTTTTTAGTGGTTGGTTTGTATAAAGACCGGGGTAAAAAAGCGAGACCAATTTTGCATTTAGGGGCGATGGGGATGACTTTTTTTGTGGTTATTTTTGCCCCTTTGCTCTTTGAGAAAAGAGATAGCGAAATTGATGAGCGGCGGGGGAATGTTTTGGCGGCATCCAGCAATGAGTTGAGTTTTTATACTATTCAAGCGGAAGAAGTTAAACGTCTTCGCGGGGGTGAGGTAGTTTTGCATGAGGTTAAAGAAGGAGAAGATTTAGCTGGTATTGCTAGTTTGTATGGGCTGAAAAAAGAAACCATTATGTGGGAGAATAATTTGCGTGAAAACTCTAAGTTGAGTGTGGGCAGCAATTTGAGAATTTTACCAGTTGATGGAGTTTATCATAAGGTGAGTAAGGGAGAAAGTGTGGAATCAATTGGCAAAAAATATGGTTTAGAGGCGGCACAAACTCAAGCTATTGTTGACTTTCCCTTTAATGAGTTTCTCAATGATAAATTTGAGTTAGCCCCTGGTCAGTGGTTGATGATTCCTGGAGGGATTAAACGCATTAAATCAGAAGCTAGTCCTACTTATGCGCGAGTGTTAACTCCAGATGCAGGAACAGTGAATGCTACAGGCAGCTTTATTTGGCCAGCATCGGGTATAATCACTCAGGGATACTCTTTTTACCATAAAGCGATTGACATTGCCGGTAGTGGTTCAATTTTGGCTGCCGATAGCGGGGTGGTAGAAGTAGCTGGTTGGAGTGTTTATGGTTATGGTAATCACGTGATAGTTAATCATGGCAACGGGACTAAAACTCTTTATGCTCATATGCGAGAATTATCGGTTAGTTCAGGACAAAGTGTTAATCGTGGTGATGTTTTAGGACAAATGGGCAGTACTGGGCGCTCTACTGGAGTACATTTGCATTTTGAGGTACGCCAAGATTCGGTGCTGCTTAATCCTTTAGATGTACTCAAATGATAGATTTAGCTAAACTATATTTGCAAGCAGGTAGTGGCGGCAACGGCAAGGTATCCTTTTTTCGCAATAGGCGAGTACTTAAGGGGGGTCCTGATGGTGGCAATGGAGGCAGAGGGGGACACATTATTTTGCAGGTTGATGGTAACTTAAACACCTTGCAGCATTTTGCTGGTAAAAAAGAATTTATTGCTACCGACGGTATGGTAGGTGGTAAGGCGAGAAAAAATGGAGTTGATGGTACTGATGTAATTTTGCGTGTGCCTGCGGGGACACTGGTTTGGCTCCTAGCAGAGAACAAGACTTCCCAGCAAAGACGTCAGCGTCATGGTTTGGCTAAATTACAGTCATCAGACGAAGTTGAGCGAGAGCGGTTTTATTTAGAAAAAGAAACCGCCAGTCCGCCTCCACCCACAGGTGATGATGTCAAGCGCAATATTAACGGTAAATTTATTCATTATCTTCATCGTCTAGACGATAGCCCTCAAGCTGAATTTGCTCCTTTGCCCGCAGACAAGTTACTCTTAATTGCTAATTTAAGCAAACCTGGTAAGCAATTAGTCATTTGTCAGGGTGGCTTTGGTGGTAGAGGTAATGACGCTTTTAAGAACTCGCGGCACACCACTCCTTTAGAAGCAGAATATGGTACAGCGGGGGAGCGGAAAATAGTTTTTTTGGAGCTGCGCTTATTGGCTAATCTTGGTTTGGTGGGATTGCCTAATGCGGGCAAGAGTAGTTTGCTGCGGCGACTGACTCGCTCATTAGCGCGAGTAGCTGACTATCCTTTTACTACCATGGTGCCAAATTTAGGGGTGTGGCAAATTAATGCTGAGCAACAATTGGTGGTAGCTGATATTCCTGGTTTAATTGAGGGGGCTAGCCAGGGCAGAGGTTTGGGGTTTACTTTTTTGCGACATATTCAAAACACGAGTATTCTTTTGTTTGTGCTTAGCCTTAATCAAGGGCAATTATGGTCGGGGGTGAGCTCTGCTCAAAAAAGTGAGTGGCTGTGGCAGCAGTATTGTCAACTGGAGCATGAAGTTACTAGCTATAATCGCGCTTTGGCACGTCAAAAAAGACTAATTGTGATCAATAAAGCCGATCTTTATTCTCGGCAATTACAGGCTATTATGATCAATAGATTTGCTCAAGAACATGTTAGTCCGGTAATTATTTCTACCGCTACGGGTGAGGGTTTGGAGCAGCTAGCTCAGCGAGTATCACAAATTGTCAACAAAAAAGCCTCAGCGTAATTGTTCACTGATTAATTGATAGTTTTTTTCCCAATTGCTATCTTGGGGATCAAGGAGATTGAGAGCATTACTAAAAGCTAGGCGGGCAGCTTCGTTTTGCCCGAGGCGGCGATAAATCATGCCCGAGTTAAAGGTAGCAGAGAGAGAATTGGGGTTGCGTTTTAAGGTTTCTTGATAAAGATCTAAAGCCTCTTGGTCTTTGCCTAGGAGTAAATAGGCATCAGCTAAGGTTTGATAGAGCTTGCTGTTGTAAGGTTGCAACATGATGGCTTGAGCTAAAGGTTGAATAATATTTTTTTCATTAAATTGCTGATTGTTGGCATCAAGAAAAGGGTGTATTTCTTGATAGAGTGCTGACAGAGTTAAATAGTTGGCAACTTTATAAGGATTGAGTTTAACTGCCCCGTTGGCTAAATTAATTCCCGTGTGTAGATGAAAGACAGTGAGTTCACTGTCGCTCTCTTCGGAGAGCATTAACTCCAAATGACTAATGGCAGATAAGCGCATTAGTTCATCTGCGTGTGGTGCTACTTGATGAGCAGTGGCAATGTTTTGGGCAAAAAGCTGGGGATTTTTTTGTTCAGCTAAGGCACGATGATAAAAAATATAACCCAGTAAACTCTCAGTTACTAACCAGCCACTAATGACAAAATAAACTGTCACTCCAGCAGCGAGCAAGAGATTACCTAGACGTCGAGAGAGTAATTGACGTTGTCGCCAAAAAGCCCAAAAGGGGTGCTGGAGCAGAGTGTATTTGGTTTTATTAATGCCAGCGGCTAAAAGTAAGGCTTGAATAATCACTAGGAGATGGTAATAAGGAGTAAAACAACAAGTTAGCCAGCTGATAAAAAAAACAAAGTAAAGATGGCGCTGGGGATTTTGTGGTTGGAGACTTAAATACAAACTACCTCCACCTAAGATAAAAAATAGGATTAAAGCTGGTAGTCCAGCAATAATTACTAGAGTGAGCGGCGTAGCATAACTTTGTTGCCAGGCAGCAGTTGGTTGAATATCCAAGTAGTGTTGGGCAATTTCGTGCAGTTCACCATTGCCACCAATCATGATGTTAGTCCAGCGATGAGGGGAGTTTAATTGGGTTTTAATTAGTTGCCAAGTGACGTCTGGGGGAGCAAAAGCAGTCGTATTCAGGCGATTTAGAGTAATGGCGGCAAATAACCCCACTAGGAGTGGGGGCAGCATGCTAGCTAAAGTTAGTAAATTTAATTTGCCTTTTTTGAAAAAATAAGTTAAGCAACTCGCCAGTCCCAAAACTTGCAAATTAATCAGCAGTGGGGGTGAGAAATAATTAAATATGTTGGGTAAGTGGATTTTAAGAGGAGTAAAAGATAGGCCTAGCAAAGTGACTGCGGCTAGAGCACTAATGAGAGATAAAAATAGTAAAGCGGCATGGATTAACTTGGTATTGGCAATATACAGTAGAGCACTAGCAATCAGCACCAAGGTGGCTAAGGCCACAAACATGCCCGCGAATGACAATAAATAAGTTAAAGGAATGAGTCCATATTTAATGACACCCACCACAGTTAGATGAACAGCTAAAATCATTAAAAAAGGAGTCAGTGGAGAAAAATAAAATTTATGATTGACTCGCTTGAGGATAAAAATAATTGCGAGTAAAAGACTAGCAAGAGTAATCAACAGTAAAGTTGTGCCGCTTAAAGCCTGAGGATAAGCAGTTGCTTGTTGAGGTAAAAAAGCTAAGCCAGCTAGCCCTAAAATAAGAGTAATCAGTAAGCTTAAACTCGATATTGGGGGGTGATTAAATCGAGGTAAATGCATTAATTTATTATACATGACTAGTTTGGTTGAGGCAAAATGCACTCAGTTGGCAACTCTTTTTCAATTGTCAGCTTAAACAGTCGTTGTGAATTAACACTCAGACACGGCAAAACAAAAATGAGCTAATGCAATTGTGGCAGAATTAAAGTTTCGCTAGTAAAATTTAGCTAAAAAATGCTGAAAATAGTTAATGCGATAATTAATTATTAACGTTATTTAATGCGTTAATAATATTAACGCAAAATAATCAGTACTTATAAGCAAGGAAATAATTATTTTTGCATTTTTAATAAAATAAGAAATTATCAAATCTCATTTTAGCAATATTAAGAATTTGTGTTATTAATGCTGTTGATGAAAAATTAGCTGAGATTTTAATTGCCTGAGCATTGTGATAATTAAAACATTGTCTCCAAAAAGTAATA
>CAUUGB010000034.1:0-5592 GCA_963544615.1 uncultured bacterium
TTATTAACAAGTTTTATTTCCAAAATTTTATTCCCAAAAGTAGTGAGCTTATACATTCGCTTGACAAGTGGGGAAAAAATGTTTATCTTTTATACTCAGTTATGGATAAATTATCCACCAAATTAGACAAAGCCTGCATTCCTTCACCCCACTTTAGTAAAATTGCAGAAGTTTTCTCCAGTAGCCAAATAGATGAACAAGAAGCCTTTTCGCCCCTGCTGGCACCCAGAAAAAAGACTACTCATGGGGGATTTTTTGCCAGTTTGCTTTTTCTGCTGTTAATCGGCACTGCTGCGGGCAGTGGCTGGTATTTTGGTAAACAAGGCAGCTGGAGCCGCCAACCTCAAGCCCCACTTTTATCAACCACTCTTAATTTAGATAAGTCAACTGCTAGTGCCGCTGCTCAATTTGTTAGTGAGCCAACCAATCCTCCAGTTATACCCATAAGTGACGAGGTGAAAGCTTATAATGCGGCTAATCTAGCACGCCTTATAGAAAACTATTTTACTTTTTTCAAAAAATATCCTTGGCAAAATGACCATCAACCCGGCCAAGCTGATGATGGTTACTTTTTGGTTGCTAGTAGCAAAAATCCCATTGACTGGCTTGATAAGTTAATCGATGACCAACATGGTTTAACTGCTACCCAAGCTGAGGAAATTAACTCTCAAGGAGAGTACACAATTTATAAAAGCAAAGGATTGCTTAAAGATGTTTTTGTGTGGGTATGCTTTTATCCCCAATCAAACGATTATATTCTAGAAGCAGCTACCAAATGCAATCGTAATAATCGCTTGGTACCTTTTGATGATGGTCAATTTATCCCTTGTCACACTCAAGATGGCAGAGTGCCAACTAAATTAAGTGGGATTAGCAATCTTTACTGTGTGGTTAATGATGGCACTACTCCGCTCTTTAGTGCTGGAGATAAAATTTCTGCCCAAAGAAATCGCGACGCGCAAAGAAAAAGAGATATTTTAACTATTCAACAATCTCTAATTGCCTACTTTCAGCATTATCAAAGTTACCCCAGTATGGAACAATATATTTACCCAGGCGACAACAATCTCACTCCAGATTATCTCGCCACTCTCCCTTTACCTCCTCATCATCCTCAAGAAGAAGCTTACCTCTATCAACCAGAATGTAATTTAGAAAAACTACCTGAAAGCGATCAAGAAGTACTTAAATGTCACCATTACAAATTGTGTACCAGTGCTCCTTTAGAACAAAAACATACTGGCAATGCCAGCAGCAACGACGAACAAATGCACTTTTGCCAGGGAAGAGAAAAATGTGATTATTATTGTTTGAGTAATCCTTAAGTTTTATCCAAAAAATCATTCAGACGAGAAAAAATATAACCTCCCAGCAGGGAAAAGCAAAAAATTATCGCTAAAATTACTCCTTGATTGTTGAGAGGAAATTTGGGCCAAATTTTCCATAAGCAGGCAAAAGTTAAACCAAAAAAAAAGTAATAAATACTAGTACGGCAACACTCTAAAAATCGCTGCACCAGCTTAGCTCCCAAAAGAACCGCCAATAAATAACCGCCACCTAAAGTTAAAAACTGTGGTAAATAGTTTTTAAAATCTGCTACTGCTGCTAAAAGCGGGGTAAAAATGCCCGCCCCAATTAAAAGCAAACTGGCGCTAAATCCTGGCACTATTCCACCAATCCCAAACACTAGACCGCTAAAAAAAGCTGCCATGATACTTAAGGGTTGAGATAATGGTGTCGATTGAGCAGCTATCATAGCATCCACTCCCACATACAAAACAAAGCCTAGCACTGCCAAACACAAATGTGACAATTTTACCTGATTGCTCATAGAGCGATAATAAAGATCAGGCAGTAAACCCATCACCAAACCTAAAATCACCACCAGTAGATATACTTGCCAAGATTGTTGCAACCACAAACGTGTCACCAGCGACAGTAAACCTGTCCAACCAATCACAGCGCCTAATGCCAGCGGCAACCAAAAGCGCCAGCGCTTTCTCCCCAGTTGCCAAGGATGAGCAATAATGGCAATCAGTGGTTCATAAACTCCCAAACTAACTGCCAATACAGTGCCTAAAGCACCTGGTATCACCCCAGCTATCCCTAAAATAAGTCCTGAAAAAAACAATACTAATACTTCTTGCACCCCCTAATCATATCATAAAGTTTATCAATATCACTCACTGTAAAAAATTTGACAGACAAATTAATTATCAGTTATAATCGCTGTCTATGAAAAAAAATCAAGAGCAACCAGCTCACCAAACCACCAATACCACTAAAATAGTCGCTATTATTGCTGTTATAGTAGTAGGGATTATTTTTTTTGTCATTGTTAATCAACAATCCTCATCTCGCCAAACGGCCAATAAATTTCCCTCCGCCACTCCTCTCACTTCCCTGGATGCTCAAGTAAAAGAGCCAAGTCAACAAAACGTTGCTGGTCAATACGCGGCTAGTTTAAGCACTACTACTGGCGAATATAAAATTACTCTTAATCTAGAAAGTAGCGGGACTGCTAGTTTAACAGAAAAGTTCAGCGTCAATGACATTTCTACGCAAACTGGTAGTTGGCAGATAAGCAAAAATGGCGAAGTGCAAGTAAGTATCGGTCAGCAAGTAAACTTAAAATTTAGCTATACCAGTGTGCCAGCCACCCTGCAATACCAAGTTGAAGGCAATTCGTATTGGCAAGAAGCAATTACCTTAGTTAAGCAAGAAAGTTTGCAAAGTTGCCAATGGCGCTGGCAACACACCCAAACTAGTCAAGGAGCTCAAATTACTCCCAAACAAAAAGACGCTTTCAAAATTAGTTTTAATGCCAATGGCGGCTTGTATATTCAAACTGATTGCAATACTGGTAGTAGTACTTATACCATAATTGATCAGCGCATTGATATTCATCCCATTGCCACTACCTTAAGGTATTGTCCAGACACACAGGAGAGCGAATTTTTATCTCAGCTGCAAATGGCAGAAGATTTCAAACTCAGTAATAATACTCTGCAATTACACTTAAAAGACAAAAGCACCATGGTATTTAGTGCCGTTTTAATACCAGAGACTAATTAAAACACTACTGTAGTCAAACAAAACCACCTATTAGTGGGTGGTTTTTTATTGCTTGGCTCAATGGAGTCAAATTAAAACAAATAAACATCCTCGCGCCAAACGCGGGGTTTTCTGTATACAAATAAACATCCCCGCGTCAAACGCGGGGTTTTTCACATGCGGGCATAGCCCTTACTCCTCGCAGTACGTGTGCAACACGTAATGGTAGCTGTCATCTGCGTGCAGTATGTTTTGTTTTCCTCTTTTTTATTAAATCTGGCATACTTAATTGCGTTCCAAATTTATCTTCTTCAAGCTGTTGTTTGATATACTCCGCAATTCTACCTTCATTTTTTCCTACAGTGTCAACATAATATCCCTTACACCAGAACTCTCTATTTCTATATTTGTATTTAAGTTCTGGGAATTGCTCGTATATCATGGTGGTACTTTTTCCTTTCAGATATCCCATGAAACTAGAGACTGCCATCTTTGGTGGTATTGCTAAAAGCATGTGTATGTGGTTAGGACATAGTTCAGCTTCTAATATTTTTATTCCTTTCCATTCACACAATTGTCTGAGAATTTTTCCAACCGCTGTCTTTTTAACACCATAAAACACCTGTCTTCTAAATTTTGGAGCAAACACTATATGATATTTGCAATTCCACTTCGAATGAGATAAACTATCTATATCAGATAAACCCATACTAATCCTTCTTTGTTAGTTTAATTGCAGCTTCCAGACCGCAACTTAAGTCTAACATCTAGGGGATTTTTGGTCAAACGCATAGCGTTTATTGAACCCCGCGTCAAACGCGGGGTTTTCTGTATACAATAAAAACCCCGCTTTAAGCGGGGTTTAAGAAATCAAACAACCAAAATTATTTGCGTTTTTTGGCAGTTTTTTTGACCGCTTTTTTAGCAGTTTTCTTAGCCGCTTTTTTAACTACTGCTTTAGCTTTAGTGGCTTTTTTCTTACTGGCTGCGGTCTTGCGTTTTACAACCTTTTTTGTTGCCATCTCACCTTTCTGGCTAGTTTATAGTAAAAATCATTATAAACATTTTTTGTAAAGAAAACAAGTATTTTTTTGTACAAAAAACACTTTTAGATAAAATTTTCAGATAAGCAAAAAAATTAATACTGTGGCAAGAAAATCTGCATATTATCGGCAGTGATATAAATTTCATTGTATCCCTGCTCCATCATAATTCGCACAGCCTTGCGCACCATATTATCAAGGTTGCGCTCGAGGGTACGAATGCCCATATCAAAACCAAGCGGGCGCAAAATTTTTGGCCACAACTCCTCGGCAATATGAATTTGATCAGCACGAATACCAGCATTAGCATACAATTTTGGCAAAGTGTATTTTTTGGCAATCACTTCTTTTTCGTGATCAGTATAAGAAGGCATGTAAATTTTCTCCATCCGGTCCATGACTGCAGTAGCAATATTGGTAGTGTTATTAGCCGTGGCTAAAAAAATTGCCTGCGACAAATCAATGGGGTAATCAATATAGTTATCGGTAAAAGCATGGTTTTGAGCTGGATCTAAAAGCTCCACTAAAACACCCATAATATCCATGCGAGCATCTTCGGTTTCCCGGTCAATTTCATCCAAAAGAATGACTGGATTGCGTACCCCCACCTCACAAATACCCTTAATTACCTTACCAGGCTCTGCTTCTAAATTCAGCCGCGACCAACCCCGCAAATCACGAGCCGAACCCATTCCCCCAAAAGGAATCCGCACTAAATAACGATTAAGTGCTTCA
The DNA here is from genome assembly GCA_963544615.1 of uncultured bacterium. GTDB lineage: Bacteria > Patescibacteriota > Microgenomatia > UBA1400 > PJMF01 > CAUUGB01. The sequence continues at coordinate 4,833 of CAUUGB010000034.1, forward strand.
GCCAGAGAATAAGCAAAGGTAGTTTTACCAGTACCTACCAACCCTACTAGCAGTAATACTGGAGCACGAAAAGCTTTTTGTGGTGCTTGACGGCGCTGAAAACCAATCATGGAAATATATTCCAAAAATCTGTCTTTCACCTCTTGCATGCCATAATGATGTTCATTAAAAATTCTTCTTGCGGTAGCAATATCTAACCTATCCTTGGTCATTTTATTCCAAGGCACTTTAATGATCCAATCTATGTAACGGGTGACCATTTCGTATTTTTCATCATAATTACCAAAATCAATCGCTCGCTCCAGCGAGAGAATATCACGCTTAGCTTTGGCACGCAGCCGTTCTGGTAAAGTGGCATTATCAACTCGAGCTTTAAGTTCGCCAATTTCTGCCACCAAAAATTGATTAGTTTCTGCCATATAAATAATGAAAACTCACCAATATTATAATCTGATTAAAACTAATTGACAACTTCAAAGCAGCCTGTTTCACCGGATAAATTAATTTCTAATTTTAATTGACTCCCTTCAGCAATCATTAACAAAAAGCCCGCTTCTTGCCAAAGATGTCCACTGCTATCGCTAATTTGCCGGTAATCTGCAGGAGAGCTAGCCTCACCGGCTACTTTCATGGCAGTGATATTTACTCCGGGTGGCAAAAACAGCCGCTGATAATTAGCATAATGCAAGCGTTTGGTCACTAAATTAGATTGAGGATACTGATTGCTGTTGGTGAAAACTGCCTCGAGTTGAGCTGTTTT
>CAUUGB010000035.1:0-5049 GCA_963544615.1 uncultured bacterium
CCCACTATACCTTTAACACCTAAAAAATCACCAGTGTCCACCAAAGAAAGCACTTGTTGATTTAAGGCATTAAATTTATTCATGGCAAAAAATGCTTGCACCTTGCCAGTATCGTCAGCTAAATCAACAAAAAGAACCTTGCCATGCCCTCTATAGGCCATTACTCTACCAGCAGTTTGTACTAAAGTGTTCTTATCTACCAAAGCGGCCACTTGTAAGAGAGAATGGGTTTTATGATAACTGTATGGATGAGGATTAACCCCCAACTTTTCTAAAGCCTGTCTCTTTTGTAACTTAGCCTCCCTAGTTTGGGTAAGTCTGGACATATTATTTGACAGCCACAATGCTGTAGGTACGCTCACCAGCAGGCACCACCAATTTAATCTCTTCGCCAACTTTTTTACCCAACAAAGCTTTACCCAAAGGAGAAACCACCGAAATGGTGTCCGCTTGACTGGCAGCTTTATCAAATTCTCCTATTAAAGTGAATGTTTGTTTGCCAAAACTGCTACTTAAAGTTATCTGATTACCCACTCTAATGCCAGAACCACCACTGCCCTTAATCACCGTCGCCCCAGCTAAAATGATTTTGATTTCCTCAATGCGCACTTGCAGCAACTCTTGCTGATCTTTAGCGTCTTTGTATTCACTATTTTCCGATAAATCACCCTGTTCTCGAGCTTTAGCAATCCGCTTGACTACTGCTGGCAATTGTACTGTTTCTAGCTCTTGCAATTCTGCCTGTAAATTGGCTAAACTCTCTTTGGTAAGTTTGGTTTGTTTGCTGACTGCTTGTTTCATAGGCAACTATTATACCATTTCTTTACCAAGATAAATTCAAACCCTTTACGGTTGACAAACATAATGATTTACTCTAAAATTTTCTCATGTGCAGTAGCAAACAACATCAAGAAGCTCAAATTGGTATTGTGGCAGTTTTGCTCACTACCATTTTGTTAGCCATTGGTGTTTCGGTGGGTTCGCGGGTAATTAGGCAAACTCGCGATGAGACTATTCGCCAAGAAGCCACCCAGCAACTTAATCAAGCCGAAAGTATTGCTGATATGGGAAAAGATGACACCAGCAGTGATAATTTATTAATTGACTTAAGCCACACTAAGGTGGAGGATATGCCGCTCACCACAACAACTCATGATGAACGAAAAAATACCTTTAGCAGTGATATTGACACCGTTTACTTAAATCAAGGCGAAACGGTGGAAGTACTCGTGGGTAATGTTACCGGCAATATTTTTTGGGAACTGGAGCAAAATAAGGAGACAGATTGCCAAAAAAAACCTGGATTGCTGTTAACTGTAATTAACAGTGATGGTAGCAGTAAAATTACTCCTATTTCCCCATTTAACTGTATTGGTGGTAGATTTGACCAATTTACACCAGGATCTTCTACTAATGATACCAATAAATATGTTAATCAAGTTTCTCATGGAGCTACTGGTTATCAACGCTTACGCATTGAAGCCCTCTTTGCCCCCACTTACATTTATTTACAGGGATTAACCACAGCAGTTCGCGCTGCTGCGGTAAATCAAAGTGGTGAAGAAGCCCGAGCAGTGGAGCAAACTACCAGCTTTGACACTCCCAACTTTGTCAATAATTTTACCCTTTTTGCTGGCAATAGCTCAATTTGTCAAGGCAAGTTTGAGCGCAACTACACCCTAGATAAAATCCTAGAATCAGACGGCAAACCAGGACAAGGTGGTTATATTTGTAAGTGATAAAAGGAATAATTTATGAATAGTCAACTAGGTGAATCGGTGTGTGTAGATTTAGGTACTAATCTAATTAAGGTAGTGGTAACCAATCGCAAGGGAGTGATTACTCAAACTGTCGCTGCTCCCAATAATTTGGGCTTTAATGTGCCACTTAAACCTAATCAAGTGGAAACCTTATCAAGTTTGCTCAAAAATGTTTTCTCTGAACACAAACTACCCAAAAAAAATTTGCGCATTGCCATGCCAGAGCATTATGTCTCTACCCAAGTAATTGAAATTCCCACTCTCACTGATGCCGAGCTTGCTTCCTCAGTCCGCTGGCAGGCGCAACAATATATTCCCATTCCCAAAGAGGAATTATCACTCAATTACCAAGTGCTTTATCGCCCCGAGAAAAAAAATTTGGCAATTCAAAACATGCGCGTTTTACTAGTGGGCATTAATCAAAATCATCTCAACTCTTTGGTAACCGCCTACACTAAGGCAGATTTAGAAACCAGTGTGCTGGAAACCGAAAGCATTGCTCTGCTGCGTAATTTACCCACTGTAGCTGAAGACAGTGCCTGTGTTTTGGTTAATTTTGGTGCTAACCAAATGGATTTAACTATTGTGCGCGGGGGCGAGCTAGCTATGGTTATTTCCCATCAAGCCGGCAGTACCATGATTACCAAAGCATTAATGAATGCTTTTAATCTCCCCCTGGATAAAGCGGAGGAGTATAAAAGAAGTTGCGGTTTTGATGCCCAACAATTAGATGGCAAAATTGCTAATGCTATTGTACCTGTAGCACAAATTCTTATTAGTAATATTAAAAATACCATTAGTTTTTATAATGATAAAAACTCACTGCAAGCAATTAATCAAATTTACACTTGTGGCGGCGGCACCTTAATTCCTGGATTTAATCAGCTCCTGGCTGCTAACCTTAATTTACCAGTTGAGCCTTTAGCAGTTTTTACTGGTTTAACTGGAGCAATTCCCGAAGCTGACCAAGCTATGTTTGCGGTTGCTACCGGACTAGCAAAAAGAAAATAACCATGGCTGACAATATTAATTTTCTCCAACAGCAACAAAAGCAATTTGCCAAAAGAGACAAGGGAGATAGATGGGCTTTAATAGCGGTGGTTGGGGCGGCCAGCATTGTGGCTCTGATATATGGCAGTTTGCTTTATTATCAAATTAATTTAAGTAAACAAATAGAGGCAGAAAAAACCAGACAGCAAAACTTAGAGCGAGATATTTTAGCTATGAGTGGCAAAGAAAGTGATTATCTTTCTTTTTATGAAAAACTGAAAAAAATTTCTCTCCTGAGTGATAAGCGGACTCATGCTACCAAGTCGCTGGTAGATACTTACACATATTTTACTACTCCCGATACTGCGGTGGTTAACAGTATTTACGATTATTATGCCAAAAACATTGAGTTAACTTTATCTGCCAACAGTGTCTTTGCCCTAGAAAAATTAATCAATTTAGTGCAGAACCCAGAATTTCGCCAAAATTATCAATCGGTGGAAATCAATGAGCTAACTCGTACTGCTTCAGGTTATTATCGGCTTAATTTAACTTTGTTTATGTAAGGGTTTATGTTAAAAAGTAATTTTGCTCAACAAAATATTGATCCACAAGAAGTGGTGCAGTTGGTTAAAAGCCTAAAAAGACGCGGCTTTTTGTTGCTGTCAATTTTTATTGTGGGTGGCATGATTGTTGGATTATTTATGGGTATTATTCCCACCATTAACAATATTATTAACCAACAAAAACAATTAGCCACTGAGCAAGAACACACCGTTACTTTGGAAAACAAAAAAAAGCAAGTGCAAATGATTGAGAATGATAAAGATTTTGCTAATGCTGCTTTAGTAGATGAGGTGCTCTTTAGTGACAATCCTTTTATTCCGATGATGTATAGTCTAGATAAAGTGCGACAAGATAACCAAATTCCCTCTTTTGTTCGCCAGGAACTCTCACCCGGATTAGTTGCCACTCCCTCAGCTGAGTTTGCTAATTTAAGGCGCAGTCAACAAAGCAATGCCAATCGGTTAGCGAGTAAAAAAGACGCCGAAGGCTTTACAATTTTTTTGGAAGTGCGCGGACCTTACTTATCTTTAGTAAAATTTCTCCATCAGTTAGAAAACCATGCTCCTTTTAATAGTGTTGCCTACAGTGAAATTGCCAATAGCTTGAATGGTAATGCGAGTGCTAAATTTGAAATCTTATCTCAATATTATCCTCCACAAATGAAAGCTAGTTTGCTGACTAAAATTCCCTCTTTAGATGATAAAGACAAAAAGACTCTGCAAGATTTAGAAAAAGTTAACAGAGTTGATTTAAGTCAACTCAGTCAAGCAGACTTTATTAACTACAAGCGAATTAATCCTTTTGCTCAAGCTAGTGGCTCAGGGCAATTAGAATAATTTAGTCGCAGCAAACCAAGGGTACTGTTTTACGAGAGTTTATTTTGTTACTAGCAAAGGTGGAAAAGCTATAAATAAACCAAGCAGTCAACACTATGCTCCAAACCAAGTTAGCTGAGCATTTTAAAAATGTCTCATTAACTTAAAGTAAGTTATCATCTAAAGCAGCTTCACTCACCACATTGGTATCTACAGCTTGTTTGTCTGCTGCGGCTTCATGAGGCAGGGCTTTAACATCTTCTGTCATTACTCTAACCATTACTTTTTTCTTTTCTTTAATAGCCCGAGCTTTAACAATGGTGCGCAAAGCTTGAATTAACATACCTTGACGACCAATAATTCTGCCATAATCATCTTGATTGGCAGAAATAGATAAAATTACCAAACCATCAGCCAATACTTGTTCATCAACCACAATTTCTTCTGGAACGGTAACTAAGCTTTTGAGAATAAACTCTAAAAGTTCTTTCATATTAATCCTTTTTGGCTGCTTTGCCGCTAGCAGCGTCATTTGTTGGAGTTACTTTTGCGGCTACTTCATTGGTTGGAGTTGACTTACTATCTGCCGCTTGCGGGGCAGCCTCTTTTTGAGTGGCGGTTTTTTCTTTTTCTCTCTCAGCCTTGGCAGCTTGCGCCTTTGCTAAAGCTTTTTTACTTAGGGTGGGTTTTTTTTGAGGAAAACCTTTACCCTCCGTGGCCACTTTGGCTAAAAAAGCTACTGTGGCGGTAGGCTGAGCCCCTTTTTTAAGCCAATCTTGATATGCTGGTAAATCAAGCTGCAAAAGCTTAGGCGACATGGTAGGTTGATAAATACCCAATAAAGCCACGTATTCACCATCGCGGCGACAACGGGCTTCATTAACTACAATGCGATAACGAGGTTCACTTTTTTTACC
>CAUUGB010000036.1:0-4843 GCA_963544615.1 uncultured bacterium
GCTTTATTAACCCCTTCTACCCAATAAGTTGCCCAATCTGCCACTTGAGCTTCATTAAGTTGTGGCACCGGCGCTACCCCAATAGGTAAAACAGGATTAAGCTTTAAGATATCATGAATAAGCCACGAAGGGGCAAAAATCATTGCCACTCGCCCTTCGGCAAATGCCTGAGTAGAATTACCCATCCACTCATCCCAAGTTTTACTCTCATTGTTTTTGGCAAAACTGGCATAATACAAAATTGCATCCATAGCTAATTTAGCGTCAGGATTAGCCCAGTTGATGCCTCGCTGTGCCCCCAAAAGCCCAATGATATCGGTGGCAAAATCAATATTGTCTGCCAACCCCATCGCTACACCTGATAACAAAATTCGCCCTGTTTCGGGATCTTCTTGAGTTAACTTTTTAGCCAAAAGACGCAACTGCAACCAGTTTTGTGGCACCTCAGCCTTGTTTTTAGCAAAAATATCTCGGTTGTAAACTAGCGCCAGCGAATCATACATTAAAGGTATACCTTTAAGCTGACCGTCTAAATCAGTTAACTGTTCGCTCATCACCGGATAATACTGCTGAGAAAATTTGTCTTTGCTAATGACTGCCTCTGGTACGGGAGCTAGATTGTCATCAAACATGCTGCGCCAAGACGCGTGATAGCGAAACACATCAGGAGCATTCATGCCCGCATAATCAAAAGCAGCTGCTAAATCTTGGCGATAATTAGTAATATCTTTTTTAGTATATTTCACTGTTACTCCAGGATTTTCTCGCTCAAATCCCTCTAAAGCTTCCACTAAAGTAATACTTTGTTCCCACAGTCCCCAATAATTAAGCACAATTTTTTCACTCGTGGGAGTGGTGGTTGGTTCTGGCTTCACCAAGCTCATTTGCCAAGTAAAAAACAAAAAAGAAAGCAATACAATGCCCACCATGCCTGCCGCCACCCACCAAAACAACCGTGGCTTTTTTTTCTCCTCTTGATTTCCCTGACCCACCTGGTAATTGCGCACCGTAGCAATTGCCACTGGAGCCACCTCACTAGCCTCTGGCAACTGAGTGCTATCGGCAGCCAACTGAGCATCTGCGTCACTACTGGCCACATCGCTTGAAGGCAGCGAGTTTTTTAAGGGGTCGGCATTGTCTGTCATTTGTTTTTATTCTATAATACTTCCAGACAAATGTAAACGTTAATCATGTCTAAAAAAGTTAATTATCAGCTGAAAAAAAGTCGCATTTTTTTTATTGGTTTTTTAGCCAGTATTTTGCCCCTCACCGTTTTTGCCGGTTTTTTTCTTTATGCCAATTACCAAGAAAAGCTGCTGCCACAAACTTTTATTGGCTCTACTGATGTGAGCAACCTAAATTTTTCCCAAGCACAAAAAATTCTAGCCCCACAGCAAATTTCTCCAGAGCGCATCATTAGCTTGAGCGCTGGTGAGTTGACTCTGTCCTCCAGTAGTGCTCAGTTGCAATTATCACTTAATCTCTCCAGCACTCTAGAGGCTGCTTTTCTAGAGCAACAGCGCCTAGGCTTTATGGGATATTTGTTAGCTTTAGGCTACAACCAACCAAAAAAATATCCACTCCAAATTAGCTATTCTCCCCAAAAAATTGACGAGTTTATTAATATTTTGGCTACTGCCTTTAATGAACCCGGCATGCCAGCCGAACTCCAAGTTAAGCAAGGCAAAGTTGTTATCAACCCTGGCAAACAAGCGCGCAGTCTAGAAGTAGCTGCCACCAAAACAATGCTCCTAGAAAAACTCGCCACAGAAAGCTCCTTGGCCGCAGTAATTAGCACTGGCCCTCAGTCTCTAAGCGCTGAGCAAGTAGCCCAACTGCAAACTCAAGCTAACACTCTCCTTAACAAGCACCTAATCCTAACTACTCCCTTAATCGATAACTACCGCCAACAACTATCAAGCTCAACTCTCATTCCCCTACTCAATCCCTTGTCCACCAGCAAGCAAGAACTCTACACTGCTCTTTATCAAGAATTAGCCGCTACTGCTACTCGCTCTGCTCAAGAACCACGCCTGAGTGTGGAGCAAAATCAGCAAACAGGCAAACTCCAAGTAACCGAATTTGCTCCTCCACTACCCGGGCTATCTTTATCTGCAATTAAGTTGCAAAACTTAATTGAAACCGGCCTGCAAACTCTCTTAAACAGTCAAGAAAAAAGCTTAGAGCTGGTTTTACCCCTTACAGAAACTGCTCCCAAACTAACTCTCTCTGCCACCAACTCTTTAGGCATTAATGAACAAATTGGCTTTGGCGAAAGCTACTACGCTCACTCGATTGCTGGTAGAATTCATAACGTTGCCCTCACTGCTGCTAAAACCAATAATATTTTGGTTGCTCCTGGAGAAGAATTTTCTTTTAATCAAGCCTTAGGACCGGTTTCTAGTGAAACTGGTTTTCAAAAAGGCTATGTCATTAAATCAGGACGCTCAGAACTGTCTGAAGGTGGCGGGGTGTGTCAAGTTAGCACCACTCTGTTTAGAGCTTTGCTCGACGCAGGTTTAAAAATTACTTTAAGAAAACCACATAGTTATCGAGTTGCCTATTATGAACTTGACAATCAACCTGGATTTGACGCCACTGTTTATGCCGGTAATGTTGATCTGCGCTTTATCAACGATACCAAACACTACATTTTAATTCACCACACCACTGATTCTAAAGCTTTATACATGACTAGTAGAATTTTTGGCACCAGTGATGGTCGCCACACTACTATTAGTGATTATAAAAAATACAATGCTCGAGGCGCTCCCCCGGCAGAATATATTCCCGATCCTAATTTACCAGTAGGAGTTAAAAAACAAATTGACTGGGCCACAGGAGGGTTGCAAACTTCTTTTGTGCACACTATTTACAATGCTGATAATAGCATTCGCTCCCAGACTACTTATCATTCTAACTACGTACCATGGAGTAGTAAATTTTTAGTGGGAACCGGGGGAAATTAAGGCGGCAATTTGGTATAATGCCTTTATGGCATTGGGCATTAAAACAAAGCTGCAACAGAAAATGGGGGCAATTAAAAACAGCCCCACTTCTCAAAACAGTTTTTCCCCATCAAGCCGTCGACTCCAGCATCAAGTCAACTCTCCCTCAACCACCAAACCTTCCAGTACTCCCGCTAGCAACCCTGTTAATCCTAGCTCTCCCACCCCACAACATGCTAGTCTGCGCACTCAATCCGACTTAAAAACTTCTCCGGCTACCCCAGTTACCAGCGTCCCCAGTGGCAAGCAAATTGCTAGTTCTCACTCACCCACAACTAGTAGCAACTCCGCTATTTCTACCAATGAATTATTCTTTTTACACTCCGCGGCCGCCGAAGGACTAACTCCCAATGAACTTAAAACAATTCTCAAAGGCAGTGGCGGCGGCGGGATTATTCAAACCTTGGGATATAAAAACGCCCAAGAAGGACAAAAGCGCCTAGAGAATTTTATCGACTCTCAATACGGCAATTTACTTGATAATGCCGTCAACCGCTATGGCAGAAAAGACCTCACCAATACCGCTCGCCTCGATTCTAATCGCTTTGGCAGACTCAATATTGACGGCAGTGCTAACTCCATTGGTGCGGCAGCACAAGATTTAGTCAGCAACACCTTAATCAGTAACTTACAACACGTCATAGAGAGCAGCACTCCTCATACCTACATTGACCGCCTTTATCAAAACACCCCGCCACAACCAGCTCCCCCCACTTCCTTGGAACCACCCGCCCCCGACTCACCATCACCCTCACAAGAACCCAGTCAGACCACTCATGTTACCCCCAATATTAATAGTCAAACCAGCGCTCCACAAACAACTCGTCCTCACCTGATGCCAGTAATTGATGGCACCGAGGCCAGCAGTCCAGAGACAGCACCAGATCCCCAAGAGGCAAAACAAGAAGAACAACTAATTGCCACTGCCACTAGCACTTTAGGCGGCGATGAACCCCCAGCTCAACTTAGCGCTAGTGAGCAAACCTTAGAGCAAACTGCTCGCGTAGTAGCTAGCACCTTAGGAGATAGTGACTTAAGCGATCCTTTACTTAAAAGCAGTCAAGAAGTCGAAGCTGAATATGACCAATTAGAAAAACAATGGGGGACAAAAAGCAGCGATGATGATGTCGATGACTACTCTCACGTTGGCAGCACCCTAGGTGGCGATGATATTGATGATAACTATGTTAATCAGGCAGCAGCGAGCTCCACAAATAATAGCCCTACCACCGACAGTAGCAACCCCCCATTTCCAGAACCACCACCAGCAGCCACAACTACCAGCAACACCGCTACTGACAACTCATCTTCATTAGCCACTGCTCCTGCTGACTCACTGGAAAGCACTCCAAGCGTTGCTAACGCGACAGTAAGCGCCCCAGAGCCATCCCCTGCTGCAACTACCTCAAGTTCTCCCTCACCCACTGCGCCCCTGGCCGCCGCTGCGGGAGTGGCGGCGAGTGCGGGCATGGCATTAACTAGCGGTTCACCAGAAATTACCCCTGCCGCTCCCCCTGTCTCCACCCCCACTTCCTCAGCCACTGCTACCACCTCCGCTCCAGCTGGCTCTAGTGCTACCACCACTCCCCGCGCCACCGGTAGTGCTCTAGCTATTACTGGCAGCAGTCCACGCTCTACTACCAATAATAAAAAAGATGGGACAAATCAAGAACAAGGCCCTTCGCTTAAAGCCGAAAAGGGTTCGCTGCGCCGTCAGCAAGGTGCTTTAAATACCAAAAATTTAGATGACAGCCGCCGCGCTAATGACTGGAAAAAAAGGCTTCAAAAAGAACTTGAATTACAAGAGCCACCCCCGGCTACCGACGCTCGTCCCT
>CAUUGB010000037.1:0-4802 GCA_963544615.1 uncultured bacterium
GCAGCCGGCGCAGTTTGGTACGCTGATAGGTTTCTTGCAAATAAGTACTAAACTTAGGACTGGCTTCTTTGCCTTGGCGACTTTTTAAGTAAGCGCGCTTAAACTCCTGAGGACTACCATCAAAAGCCTTCAGCATGGTGGCAAACATATTGTTATTGGTGGCAAAAGCTTGCTCGGCATGACTTAAAGCCTGAGTAAGTTCACTTTGCAACTGAGCTTCTTTTTCTGGCGGCAAGCGCCCATTTTCTAAATCATCAATTTGGCTGGCAAAACGCAAAAAAGTTTGTGCTTCGGGAGAGGGATCAAAAGCAAATTCACGAGCAAGTTTTTTAAAACTAAGGGCATAGTTTGCCGGCAGTTCAGGCTTGGCGGCGCTGGTAATTACCGACTTGTTTTCCACCGCTGACGACTGAGCAGCTACTTCTTGGCTTGACTTAGCCTGAAAGCTAGCTGCTTCTGGGGGATAAAATTTTCTCTCCGACATTAGTGACTCCTTTAATTAATATCCTAAAATGTCGTGTAATCAACTCAAATTATGTCTAAATTGTATCAAAAAGCCAAGGTGTCGTCAAGAGTTGGCAAAGCCAATTTAATCAGCAGGTCATTAATTTGATTTTTAAGCACTTGCACATTAATTGCCTGAGCCAGTGAGCTATATAAAGTAACTTGTTTGTTTTTAATTTTATTCACCACGTCTTGAATATGAGCGTGAGCGCTCTCACGATCACCCCTTAAAAAATAATACCAAGCCAAATAATAGCGGTAAACGTAATTATCATCATAAAAAACTGCCAGTTGAAAAGTTTTAAGCAAATTGTCTACAAAAAGTTCACTTTCTTTTTGTTGATGTAAAAACTCATAAAAACCAAACAAGTGGAGAGCCTTTTCACGATTGTCAGCAATATTGTTTAAGCCAAAAAGCTCTAAATCCTGAATGTATTGTTCAGCTTGCTGCTGATTGACCACCATTTGGTAGCGCACCAGTGATTGTTGATGATAGCGCAAATCTTCGGCAACAGTGGGATTTTCTACCACTGCTTCTTGCAGCGAACTGGCAGCCTTGGAGCGCCTAGTGCGCACCAGGGGGCTAGTGTCAGTATTACTGCCACTAGCAGCAGGAGGGGCGGGATCAGAAGAGGTAGCTTCGGACTCATTGTCAACGGGCTCAGACGTTACTAGTGGCGGAGTGGGCGGAGCCGGAGCGGTAGGAGTTACTGGAGAGGTTGGTGGCTCAGACGCTAACACAGTGGACGCTGGCGCAGCAGGCGCTCCCGGCAAAATAACTCCCTCGCCTACTGCCGTTGACAGCGAATTTGTAGTTGGGTTATTAAGATTGTCTGTTGAATTATCTGCCATCCTCACTATCCTCTCTGAATTAATAACTATTTACCCGACAAAATGTTTTTAATTTCTTGAAGCAAACTAGAGCGCATCTCCTCATTGCTTAAATTACTTACCAGTACAATTGCGGTTTTAGCAATTTTAGCCAAAGTAGCCCGGTCATCGGTGCTGCGATATTGGCGCAGCAGTGATAACATTACCGTGGGCGAGGTAACAATATTGTGCTGCAAAATAAATTCTACCATACTAGCAGCCCTGGTTTTTTGGTGATTAAAAAGCAGGATGGTGACATAAAAACAATAAAAGTTTTGTCCAAAATTAGCTTCTTTAGCTAAGAAAGCCAATTCTTTGTCTAAACCCTGGCGAGCGCGAATTTGCTCCAAAGCTCTATCAAGCAGTTTGAGACTGCCGGTATAATCACGCAAGCGAAAACGCACCATGGCTAGTAAATAGTCAAAATAATAATTAGGGTAAATGAGCACACATAAAGAAAAAATGTCGCTGGCAGCACGATAATTAAGCTCACTGGTGTAGTCAAAACCCTTATCCATTAATTTGTAAGCATATTGACGTCGCTGCGGCTCATCCTCTGGCAAGCGCCAAAAACCATCCCCCATGGCAATTTTATAAGCATCAACCACACTACCAACTAATTTAGCTAAATCCATCCCTGCTGGCAAAGTGAGAATTGGTGGTGGCAGCGAAGCAGTTAAATTGCGCATGCCTCCTTGCAAGCGTCCCCGACCCAAAAGTGATTGGCGCACAAATGAAGGTGCTTGACTCAGACGGAGGCTCTGATCACTAAAACTGCTCATAGCAAAATTATACCCTACAAAAAAGGATTAAACAATTAAAACGGTCGAGTTAAATTTGCCGCTGTTTTTTAGCTAAAGCATATAAGCTGCCAGCTAAAACCCGCTCCAGCTCCCAAGTTAGTAGAGTAAAAGTTAACTCCCGATGACGCCGACTACACAAAGGAAAACGCTCACTCAAGCGCAAGCGCTTTAAGCCCAACTTAGCCAAAGCACTCGGCAAAAGAGCTGGAGAGTCTTGAGGAACTGGAGTAGCAATTTGATGAGTTACAGTAGCAAACTCCGGTGATTGTGGCGGCAGCAGCGGACTGTTGTCGCTAGCATAAAAAGACGAGGTGGGAATGGGCATAATTGTTTCACTCGCATTGTCATCACTAAAAGCAGTAGCTAAATTTGCTGTTTCTTCTTCCTGATTTTGATTGCTAGCCGCTGCTTGCAAGCGAGAGTTGGCAAAAATATTTTCATGATGGAGTCGCCAATTATCTTGCTTAGCAGTGGCTAGCGCTAATTGTAATTGCTCGTTTTGGGCGGATAAGGCAGTTAATTTTTTGGTTAAGCTTTTCTTATCGCTCATTAAGATTTCTACTTTTCTTTCCAAAGCGCTCCTGGGAGGTGGGGCAACAATTTGCTGACGCAAGCTTTCATTCTCCCTATCCAATTGACTTAAATACTTTTCCAAGTCCCTATTATTGCTGCTTAAATAATCTAAGCGCTCTTGGAGTTCTTGACGTTTTTTTTGCCACTCGCTGGAGTGTTTTTTTAAGTCAGCATAAGCCGCACTTAAAGTCTGATGGTCGTTTAGTTGTTTTTTTAAGTCAACTATTTGTTGCTGGGACACTTTTAATTGGTCTTGAGAAGTGGCGAGCTGTTTTTTAGCAGCCGCTAATTGTTTTTTGGCCACCAGCAGCTGATTGAGTTTGTCTTGAACAGCAGTAAATTCTTGTTGCAGCTTTTCTAGCTGAACACTTTGACGCTGACTCACGGTAGAAAGTAATTTTTTGGTTTCTCGCTGAGAAATTTTACTGACTTCTTGCTGACTTAAAGCCGTGGCGGCTAAAATTTTATTAACCCAAGGCTGTACCGAAAGGGCTGCTAAATGTTTATTAGATAAATGTCCAGGAGAGGCGAAACTCAAGACCACTGGAGTGAGAAAAGTTTGCAGTTGCTTAGTGTTAACACCGGGCAGTGAGCTTTGAGCAAATTCACTACTAGCAAAATAACGCCGGAAAAAATCTGACAAACGATTATCTTGATGACTAAAAAAATGCTTTGCTTGTTGTTGCCAATAATTACCCAAAAGCTGCCAAGCCTGACGAGCTAAAATTTCTAGCCAAGAAGTATGCTCTAAAATATCACGATATTGCTCTTGCACCAAAATTTGCCAAGCAGCCAACAGCCTAGGCCAGTTGTTACCCACATGAAAACTTAAAAATAGCTCACCAATGCGGGTACGCAGTTGATTTTGTTTCTTGGTATTAGCTTTAACCACCCCCAACAAGCGCTCTCGCTCTAAAGGCGGCAGCAGCGAATATCGACTGTTATCTGCCACGGCTGCCAGCGCTCGCCCATAATTCTCTAAATTACCTTGCAAGACTGCTAAAGCGTCGGTAAGCTCGCTGGCAAAATTGTTTTTATCTAAAGGAAAGTGCAGCAAAACCGAAGTTAGTTGTTGCTCTCGCTCAAGCAGCACATGCTCTATCTCCCCACTACTCCAAGCTAACTCACTCTCCACCACTTTACCCACTGCGGCAGCGGCAGCATGGCTGATAACATCGGGTTGATTATTTGACAAAGTTACTCTACCTTTATCTTCTAGAATATCTCCTGAGAGAGTGGGCACTAGCTCTACTTCTTGCAAGAGAGTCTCGGCGGATTGGGGGGGGCTATTAGTTTGATGAGCGCTCATATCAACTATTTTTTTGCAGCACACTACTTAAAAGTCCTCTGGCTTTAGCAAAGCTAGCCTGAGAAGGATTACTGGCAAAATCAATTGTGGCTGAGCTTGAGGGCTCGCTTACCACCTGTTCACTGGGACTAGGAACAAACTCTGGAGCAAGCTCACCGCTAGGCATTGAAGAAGAAGTGGGGTTACTGACAGGAGCCACTGGAGCAGCAGTCAACGTGGACTCAGGAGCGCTACCCACAGGAGTGCTAAAAGAAGTGGGGGCAACATGGGGAGTTAAATTAGGCAGATTAACATGAGGAATAGCCACCTCTTGAGGCTGATTAACTGGCAAAGTAGCGGGAGCCGGACTAGGTGGAGTAGGTAAATTCACCGCTTGCTCAGGTAAATTGGGGTAAGGCAGAGAATTATCCACTTCTGCTCCACCGGCAACCATCCCAGAGGGCGAATTTGGCGCAGGAGCATTAGGCAACACTACTGTTTCTAAATGATTGTCACTAGATGCTGGCGCCTGGTTTTGCTCTTTAAGCAATGAAGCGGCAGTTAGTTCATCAATTTGCTTAACAATTGCCTGACGCAAGGCTGCTAAAGCTTGTTCAATTTCATTACTTAAAACACTCGACATACTCCCCTCTCTTGATTGCATTAATCAAAATAGTATAGCTAAAGTTAGCTTCCATTGCAAGACTAACTTATACTGACAGATACATATTGAACACCTATTAGAATAAACACAATAGGAAGGT
>CAUUGB010000038.1:0-4680 GCA_963544615.1 uncultured bacterium
GCAAGAATCGCCGACTTTATCGTTGAAAAATCAAGGAACACCGGAATTGCAATATAATTTAATTTTTAACATAAACTCTTTATCCTCAGCAGGAGGGTATTATATCACACCCTCAAGTTACTTTTCATCAGTTACACAAGGCTTCTCTAAAGCAAAACGCTCCAAAGCTTGTTGAGCAGCAGCTTGTTCACCACTTTGCTTGTTTTTGCCCTCACCAATACCATATTTTTCTCCAGCTACCAAAACTGCAATAATAAAATGCTTATCATGGTCCGGGCCAAATTCTTTTTCTAATTGATACACCGGGGTGGGTAAACCTAGAGCCTGAACTTCTTCTTGTAATTTGCTTTTAGCATCGCGATAAGATTCGGTGGCATAAATATGCTCAAAATGCACCAGTACAGTTTGACTAATAAACTCTTTAGCCGCAGACAAACCTTGATCCAAATATAAAGCTCCCACTAAAGCCTCAAAAGTATCTGCCAACATTGAATCACTTAAACAAGGCGCTGCTTTTTGCTCTCCATGACTTAAATAAATCCGCTCACTCAAACCCAAATCTCGCCCAATTTTACCCAAAGTGGTTGTTTTTACCAATCCAGAGCGCACCGCTGTTAACACTCCCTCTGGTTCGTGAGGAAGTTGATGATATAAAAACTCAGTCACCAACAACTCCAAAACAGCATCACCTAAATATTCCAAACGTTCATTAGATTGCCTACCTCGGCGCGCTGGCTCATTAAGAGCGCTCCGGTGAGTAAAAGCGGTCAACAACAGCTCTTGGTTTTTGAATTGAGGAATTTGCATTAACCCAACTCTTTCTCATCAACTAACAAGTCAACTACATCAGCCACACTCACAATATCGTTTTCTTCGTGCTCACTAATCATTTGCTCTAGAGCAGCTACATCCAATTCCAATTTGTTACCCACTTCCATCACAATTCGTGCTAAATCGTATTCAGTTAAATTCAATTCACTAAAAAGCAGTGAATTTTCTCTAATTTCTTCTGGACGATTGTCAGTTTTTTCTGCTAAACTTTGGCGCAGCAGAGAGAGAACTTCTTCGCGCGCTACTTGGGTAGATAAAGACATCTGGTGCATAAGGGTACTTTCATGAATGGGTATTATTTACTTGATGAGAAGTGTTATTTTGCAATAACAGCTTTTCTAAAATAGCATTAACAAATGCGTAAGAACTCTCGGAGCCAAAATCTTTAGCTAATTCTACTCCCTCATCAATTAAAACTTTTGCTGGAGTATCTTTAGTTTTACTTTCGTGCAAAATTAGTCGCATAATAATTAAATCAATTTTAGCTAATTCACTGATTGGTCTTTCGGTGGCAATCTGCGCAATTTCTTGATCATACTCATTTTGATGATCTCTGATTGCCTGCCAAATTTCTCTGTCATAAACAGTTTCTAACTGTTCCCAAGATTGCCCAGGAAACTCAGCAGCAAATAAAGCTTGCACTAAAGCCATTCTGGCTAAGTGTCGCTGGTCAACAACACTGAGAGTTTCTTGCTCCCAATCGCTAATTAAATGCGTCTCTTGAGAGGGAACCTCTAAGTTAGACTCGGTTACTGCTGCCGGCATGTTTGCTTACTTTTTACCAACCTTTTTGCCTCGTTTGAGTGCTAATTTATCTGCTAATTTAGCTTTTTGGGCTGATTGGTCAACTTTGGGAGTGGCAGTAAGAATTAACTTAATTTTTTGTGCTAACTTAGATTTATATAAAGGCACTGGCGCTTTTTTGACATTACATTTTAGAGAGGGAGTATTACCTTGTCTTCTTTTACCTCTTTCTGCCCGAGTGATTTTATTCTTTGGTAAGGGTGTCATAATTGCTTTCTGTTATTTTTAAGGACTTTGTATTATAACATGCACTCAATAATTGCCAAGACAACCGCCATCAGACAACTAAAACACCACCCACAGCACTGCCCAACACTAAGTGACAAAATTAATTATTCTTTTCAATTAAACCCGAAGGACCAGCTTCGGGATTGATAATTTGATAATTGGCCAATTGCTGATTAAAACTAACGCGCTGATCTAAAACTACTAAATCCTGATCATGTAAACCAGAAACAATCTGCGCATATTCATCTCGCCACAATTGCGACACTACCTGACGTTTCACTATCTGCTGTTTTTCCAAAACCAGCACATAACTGTAACCATTTTCTTTGTAAACATCTTTTTGAGGCACAATTACCGGTGAATTATTTTCATCTGAGCGCACTCGCATTACCATGACTGGTTGCATAGTACTAGTTGCCTGACCCAAAACTTGTGCTTGAGTGGGCAAGTGAAAGTAACTAAAGGCAAAACCAATCCCAAAAGACAGTGCCAACAAAAAATTAACTACCACTGGCTGGTTCCACTTAGGTGACATAAAAAGAACACCTATAGTATCATGCTGACCTATAATTGTCAATTATCTCTTGATATGAAGTTATCAATTAGCTGGTAACTGTATCTTGATAAACTTGTCGCAGTGCCGCCGCACCAGTATGCAAAGCTGCTTGCTCACTCGCATCCAAGGCAGGTTGCAAAGGCTGTATTACACCTCGTCGACCTAAAATACACGGCACCGACAAAGAAATTTTACCTTCATCATAATAGTTATCGATAGGCACACTCAAGGGTAAAATGGTTTTGCCATTGGCAAAAATAGTCCGCACAATTTTGCTAATACTCGCCCCAATCCCATAATAGGTTGCCCCTTTGCTATCAATAATTGCATAAGCCGCATCACGTGCCCGAGCATAAGCGTCACGAGCAGCTTCTTGAGAAAACCCGGGGAAACTTACCAGAGGAGTGCCGCCAATGGTAGCCGCAGAAATGACCGGAAAACTATGATCTCCGTGCTCACCGAGTACATAAGCGTGAATAGAGCGGGGGTTAACTTGCATAAACTCGCTTAAGTGAAAGCGAAAACGGGCTGTATCTAACAAAGTGCCACTCCCAAACACTCGCCCAGCAGGTAATTGCAACAACTCGCAAGCTCTGTAAGTGAGCAAATCTACTGGATTGGCCACCATCAGTAAAACTGCTTCTGGAGCTACCGCCAAAAGCGAGGGTACCATTTGATCAACTATGTGTAAATTTTTTGCCGCTAATTGTAGGCGAGTTTCACCAGGTGCCTGAGCTGCCCCAGCACAAAAAACAAAAATGTCAGTATCTTTTAAGTCAGCGTAATCATCGCTGATACTAATGGTAGTTTCACTGGCTAATGCTCTGGCGTGTTCTAAATCTAATTTTTCACCAACTAGTTTAGATCTACTCCGCCCAAACAACATAATCTCTCCCACTTCTCCAGAAAGAAGTAGCGCATAAGCGGCAGTCACTCCCACCTTACCCGCACCCACAATAGTCACTTTTCTTATATCGGCATTATTCATAAAACCTTTCTGATAGCTACTTAATTAATTGATAACTAGCCAACATTTGTGCCAACCCTTGCTTAAATGAAACTTGTGGAGTAAAACCAAGCAATTTTTTAGCTTTACTAATATCTGGTTGACGTTTTTTAGGGTCATCAGCTGGTAAAGGCAAATACTCTATTTCATTGGTACTTCTGCCTAAAAGTTGATTGAATATTTTGGCGGTTTGTTTAACACTAAATTCCACTGGATTACCTAAATTAAGAGTGGCTCCAGCTAAAGCAGGAGCAGATAAATAACTAACTATACCCGCAACCAAATCGTCCACATAGCAGTAAGAGCGAGTTTGACTGCCATCACCATAAATGGTTAATTTTTCACCTGCAAGTGCCTGCTTGATAAATTGAGGCAAAATACGTCCATCTTGTAAATCCATTCTGGGACCATAGGTATTAAAAATACGCATTATCCGCACATCAAGCCCAAAATCACGATAAAACACTCCGCCAATAGTTTCTCCCATGCGCTTGGATTCATCATAACAACTGCGCACCCCATTAGGATTAACATTACCCCAATAGTCTTCTTTTTGCGGGTGTACCAAGGGATCACCATAAACCTCACTCGTGCTAGCAAATAAAAATCTTGCTGATGGCGCCTGACTTTTTAGCCAAGAGAGCAAATTATGAGTTGCGAGTGAATTAACCAAATACGTTTCACATGGATAGCGCTGGTATAGGGGAGGGGAAGCCGGAGAAGCCAAATGAGCCATAAAATCAATTTGCCCATAAGTACTCCTGACCTTATCTAAAAGAGGAATTAAAGCCTGTTCAGGAATAATATCAGTTTGATAAAAAGTAAAATTAGTTTGTTTTAAAGCTGAGTGTAAATTTTTTTTCTTACCAGTTAAACAATTATCAATCCCAATAATGCGGCTACCCAAACCTAATAATTTATCAGTGAGGTGTGAACCAATAAATCCTGCTGCACCAGTAATAATTCCCACTTTATTAGTAAAATAATTATTATTTGTCATATAACTTTCTAAATCAATTTGGCACGTACAGAGATTTCTTTCTCTACATTTTCCTTGCTTTGACCGTATTTTAATCGCGACAACTGCTTGATAGCAGCGGCAAGCTTACGGTTCATTTTGGCCTCTACTTCTTTCATATCTTTTTCCAGTGACATAGAAAAAGGCGTCACGGGTTCATTTTTAACAATGGTTTTAACATACACATGGTATTTTTCAATATTGATTAAATCGGTTTCATTAAAAATAGGCGCAAAT
>CAUUGB010000039.1:0-4505 GCA_963544615.1 uncultured bacterium
AAAACCAAAATATAACATGGCTAGCGCTGGCAGGAGTAAAACAAAACTTGCCACACTATCATGGCGCAAAAAAATAATAATGCCCGCCACTGCTAGTGCCATGCCAAAAAAAAGCGTGTATTTGGAAAAATCAAAATTAGACTGATAAGAGGTGGTTGCCATGGTTACTTATTTTTGCGCTGCCCAATTCCTTCCAAAGCTGACAACACCTCCACAGGCAACATCCATACCACCGTATTGGATTGATCAGATGACATATCGTTAACAGATTGCAGGGTGCGCAGGTGCAGTGCTCCTGGAGAATTAGCTAAAATCTTTGCTGCTTTGGCCATGTTTTCTGCTGCCTGCACTTCACCTTCGGAGTTAATAATTACTGCCTTGCGTTCCCGTTCTGCTTCGGCAGCTTTGGCAATAGTGCGCTTGAGAGTGTCAGACATGGTGATGTCTTTTAATTCTACTGACTGCACATCAATTCCCCAAGGATCAGAAGATTCATCTACAATTTTGCGAATTAATCCAGCTACTTGTGAGCGCTCTTGGAGAAGCTCATCTAGAGTGTATTCGCCAATGCTGTTACGCATGGTAGTTTGGGCTAACTGAGAAGTAGCATAAACAAAATCTTCCACTTCGATGACAGCTTTAGCAGCGTCAAAAACTCTAAAATAGATAACAGCGTTTACGCCAATAGGAATATTATCTTTAGTGATAACTTCTTGATTGGGAACATCTACAGTTTTAGTGCGCACATCAACTTTTTTTAAGGTATGAAAAATTGGCAACATAATAAACCAACCCGGTTGGATAATACGGCTAAATTTACCCATGGTGAATAACACTCCACGTTCATATTGATTGATTTGACGAATAAAGCGCGTAATAATCAAACCACAAATTACAATTAATGAAATTAAACTGTAAGAAATAAATTCGCCCATAGCAGCTTTCTAAATTAGCCAATTTGGGGGATATTTTACTATAAATTAAGTATAATACCAAGTAATGATTACAGGTAGCGTCGCCTAGTGGCTATGGCAGCGGTTTCGAAAACCGCCGGGGCAACCCGTCGCAGGTTCGAGTCCTGTCGCTACCGCAGAACCTCAAGTAAAGAATTTACCTCGCGCAAATAAAAATCTCCTTTATTATTAGAAGCGAGGTATCAATGATATAATCAGTCTGTTATGGCAAAAAATGCCCTCCCTCAAAAAGCTGTTGATTTAAGCAAATGGTATTTAGCAGTCATTGAGCAAGCTAAACTGGCTGATTATGCGCCAGTTAAAGGTTGTATGGTATTTCGTCCCCAGGCCTATGCTATTTGGGAAAATCTTACCAAAGCTATTAACAATGAATTTGCCCTTTTAGGGATTGAGAATGCTTACTTTCCTCTTTTTATTCCCCATTCATTTTTGCAAAAAGAGGCAGAGCATGTGGAAGGTTTTTCTCCAGAGTTAGCAATTGTTACTCATGCAGGAGGTAAAAAACTGCCAGAAAATTTGGTAGTACGTCCCACCAGTGAAACTATTATCTATCAGATGTATGCTAAATGGATTAGTTCTTGGCGTGATTTACCCATTAAACTTAATCAATGGTGTAGCGTGGTGCGCTGGGAAAAGCGCACTCACTTTTTTTTGCGCACCAGTGAATTTTTATGGTCGGAGTGTCATTGCGCTCATGCCAATCATGCTGAAAGTTTGCAAATGGTTTTTGCCGCCTTAAAAATTTATCAAAAAATTTTACAAGAGGTGTTAGCCATCCCAGTAATTCCAGGTTTCAAGAGTGAAAGTGAAAAATTTGCTGGCAGTTGTCAAACCACCACCATAGAAGCTTTAATGCCAGATGGTAAAGCTTTGCAGGCAGGGACTAGCCATGATTTGGGACAAAATTTTTCCCAAAAAAAAGCTTTTAATATTAGTTATCAAGATAAAAATGGTCATAATCAATATGTTTGGCAGAATTGTTTTGGGATTACCACCAGAACATTGGGGGCTTTGATTATGACTCATGGCGATGATGATGGTTTGGTGTTGCCCCCACTAGTTGCTCACACTCAAGTGGAAATAGTCTTGCCTCTGCCAGACGAGTTAGTGCATGATTTTGCTGCTAAACTTATGGCCGATCTCACCCAGCACGGTATTCGCGCTCGTCTTAATGACGATTATAGTAACTCTTTTGGTTATCGTCTTAATGAGGCGGAACTCAAGGGTGTGCCAATTATTATTGTAGTAGGCAAAAAAGAATTGCAAAGTCGGGTTTTAACGCTAAAATTGCGTCATAATCATGCGAGTCTACAAGTTAAAGCGAGTGAATTGGCAACTAGTTTGCCGCCAATATTTGCGCAAATTCAACAGCAAATGCTAATTAAAGCACAAACTTTTGTTACCCAGCAAACAAGAGCAGCAAGAGATTACCAGCAATTCAAAGATATTATGCGCAAACACCGTGGTCTAATTAAGGCATATTGGTGTGAAAACCCAACTTGTGAAGCAGCGATTAAACAAGAAACTAAAGCTACTACTCGCTGCTTACCACTGAAAAATTTTCATGGAGAGGTAACCGAGGGTGAGGGTAAATGTATTTACTGTGGCAAAAAAGCTCACCATCAATGGATTTTTGCTCAGGCTTATTAACTGACTGTTAAATTTAATTCTTGACGCAAATATTTGCCTGTGTGTGAACGCTGGCAAGCTGCCACTTGTGCTGGTGTGCCGGCGGCAATCAAGCGCCCACCATTTTCGCCACCCTCTGGACCCAAATCAATAACATAGTCAGCATTTTTGATAATATCTAAATTATGTTCAATCACAATTACGGTATTGTTTTGATAAACTAAACTAACTAAAATGTGTAGCAACTTTTTAACATCATCAAAATGCAAACCAGTGGTGGGTTCGTCTAGCAAGTAGACCACATGTTCGTGGCGATTGCTAGCTAGTTCACGAGCTAATTTAACCCGCTGTGCTTCTCCGCCTGAGAGAGTGGGAGCGCTTTGTCCTAAACTAATATAGCCTAAACCAACAGCTTGCAAAGTTTTGAGTTTTTCTTGTAAACTGGGGTGACCCACAAAAAAATCAACAGCCTCATCTACTGTGAGCGCTAGTACTTCGGCGATATTTTTACCGCGATAGTAAACTTGTAGAGTTTCCTCACTATAGCGACTGCCACCACAAACATCACAAGGTACATAGATATCGGGTAGAAATTGCATTTCTACTTTAATTTGTCCATCTCCTTGACAAGCCTCACAGCGTCCGCCTTTCATATTAAAAGAAAAACGGCTTTGAGAATAAGAGCGAATTTTAGCTTCGGGAGTATCGGCAAAAATTTTGCGAATTTGATCAAAAAGTTTAGTGTAAGTGGCAGGGTTAGAGCGTGGGGTTTTACCAATGGGTGATTGATCAACCAACACTACTCGCTTAACTCCACTAGGAACTTGCAAGTTATCAATAGGTGCTAAGATTTCATCAACTTTATATCCTAAATAAGTAGCTAAATTAGCATAAAGGGTTTCGTAAAGTAAGGTGGATTTACCACTGCCGGAAACACCAGTTAGAGCAATTAATTTGCCTAAAGGGAATTCCACATTAAGGTGCTGTAAATTATTGCCACAAGCATTAGTGATTTTAATTACTTTTCCCGATAAATCTTTTTTAGCCGCTGCCAAGGCCAAACTTTCTTTGCTTAATTTAATGCCACAGCGGTTGATTTTTTTTCTTCCTACCAAATATTTGCCAGTTAAACTTTTAGGATGTTGACATAGTTTTTGGGGAGAAGTTTGGGCAATAATTTTGCCGCCTCCCCTGCCAGCCAAAGGACCAAAATCTAAAATTAAATCAGCAGCGAGCATTAAATCGCGATCGTGCTCCACCACAATCACACTGTTGCCTTTATCGCGCAAATTTTGTAAGGTGCCAATTAAACGGTGATTGTCACGGGGATGCAAACCAATAGTGGGTTCATCTAAAATATAAAGCACTCCAGTAAGTCCAGTGCCAATTTGTGAAGCTAGTCTAATTCGTTGTGCTTCGCCGCCAGCTAGAGTATTGGCTGTACGTGAAAGGGTTAAGTAATCAAGTCCCACACTTAAAAGAAAGCTTAAGCGAGCTTGGATTTCTTTTAAAATCGGCTCGGCAATTAAGCGCTCTTTTGCGGTAATTGTTTCATTTTGACTAATACTTTGAGCAAAAGCTAGGGCTTTATTAATAGTTAAGTTGGCAAATTGAGCAATGTTTAAATTGGCAACGGTTACCGATAGGGCTGCCGGTTTTAAGCGCTGTCCTTGGCATTGAGGGCAAACTTCTTGGCGCATGTAATTCCCAATTTCTCTCCTGACCCACTCGCTTTCTGTTTCTCGGTAACGTTTTTCTAAAATATTGACAAAACCGCTAAAGTTTTCTCTAATTTTGGTGGCTTCACCAAAACGATTTTCCCCTGACACAGTATATGTTTTTTTACTGCCGAAAAGTAATATTTCTTGAGCATGAGGAGAAAAATCACTCCAAGGGGTACGA
>CAUUGB010000040.1:0-3012 GCA_963544615.1 uncultured bacterium
ATGGTAGCCGTGCAGTCGAGCTTGAATAAGCGAATTTCTTTAGAGGGTAAAATAATAGTAGCAAATTTATCGTCTTTGGATTGAATTAAGGCACTCTCCCCGGCAGAGCGTACTAATTTAGCGCCTCTTCCTGGAGTAAATTCTAAATTATGAATGGGTACCCCAACGGGAATTTGTCGCAAAGACATGCAATTACCCAAGCGAGCTTCTGCTTTTTCACTGCAAACAATTTTTTGTCCAATTTTGATGCCTTCCGGAGCAAGAATGTAGCGTTTTTCGCCATCAGTATAAAAAACCAAAGCAATAAAAGCAGAACGATTGGGATCGTATTCCAGGCGTTTAACTACTCCTGTAACCTCATTTTTATCACGATGGAAATCAATTAAGCGGAGACGTTTTTTTACCCCACCACCGCGATGTCTCACGCTAATGCGCCCGCCAAAACCACGCCCTTGTTTTTTTAGATGACCAGCTTTAAGTAGCGATTTTTCTGGTTTGCCTTTATGCAAGAGTTTTTCTATCACTCTGATGCGGTGTCGTTGACCATTGCTAGTAGGTTTGCTTTGTTTTAACATGATTTATTTTTTCTCGTTTTGTTTACTGGTTTTTTTAGTGGTTTTATTTTCTGTCTGTTTACCTTCTAAATCAAAGAGTTCAATTTTCTGACCAGTTTTCACTTTAACTAATGCTTTTTTAGTTTTTTCTCTGGTAACTTGGAGGCGTTTGCGTCCAGTTTTTTGCCCACTGCGGTGACCTAAAACAGTATTGACACTAACAACGTCTACCTTAAACAAATCCTTAATCATTTTTTTAATTTGATTTTTTTCGGCATTTTTATTGACCAAAAAAACATAAGTATTATCTCGCTCAATAAGTCTGAGAGTTTTTTCGGTGACAATGGGTTTTTTAATTACAAAAGTAGTCACAATTATTTCTCCTCTTTAGCAATTTTATCAGTGTGGGTAGTTGATTGAGTTGACTTCACTTTTTTTTGAGTTTTGTTTGCAGTGGTTTTTTTTAGGAGTCTTTTTTCGAGTGCTTTAATGCCTTGGTGACTGCAAATAACTATGTCAGCGCGAGTGAGAGTGAGGAGACTGAGATTGTTGGCAGTAGTGGTAAACACCATGGCTAAATTGGCTAGACTACGGCGCATGGGTTCACTTATCTGCTCCACAATTACTAGCACTCGCTTTTCTGGACTGAGTTTATCGGCTAAAAGTTTGACTGCTGATTTGGTTTTACCGTCTAAATTGGCTAACTCGTCGCAAATAAAAGTTTGCTTGCTTTGTAAAGCTAAGGCAGAAAGGAGTGCCTTATTTTTCATTTTTGCGGCTAAATTAAGTTGATAATGCTGTTGGCCATTTGGTCCGTGAGCCACACCCCCACCTACAAAAATACCCGCAGTTCTGGCTCCGTGACGAGCATTACCAGTGCCTTTTTGCTTAAACCATTTCTTTTTGGTGCGATTAACTTCGCTACGAGTTTTTACCTTAGCACTGGCTTGGCGAGCTCTAGCTAAATATATTTGCACCGCTTGAGCGAGCAAAGCCTGGTTGGATTTGGCGGCAAAAATAGGGCTGGTTTGAGCAGTTACGGCAATCATGATTGTTTTTCCTTTGGTTGCTCAACTACTTTTGCCACTGATTGCTCAGCTGCTTTTTTTTCAGCCTCTTTTGGGTCTTTCTTTAATGAAACTTCCACTTTTTTAGGAGTGGAAGTATTGGCAGTAGCAGTTTGGGGAGGGGACAATTTAATTTTTTTATTCATTTTACCCAAACTTTTAATGGTTAAAATAGCATTGTAAGCACCAGGAGTAGGCCCAGAAAGCCAAATTTCTCCAGTGGCAGCATTAGTATGCACTACGGTTAAGCCAGTGACAGTCACCATCTGAGTGCCATAATGACCTGGCAGTCTTTTGCCTGGCCACACTCTTCCTGGAGTAGTGCGATTACCTACCGAACCTACTGCTCTAGCTCTGTCTGATTGACCATGAGTTCTGGGACCACCACGAAAATTATGACGCTTCATTCCTCCAGCAAAACCACGTCCTTTGGTTTTGCCTTGTACTTGTACTAGGGAACCAACGGCAAAAATTTCTGCCCAAGAGACCGTCTGCCCTAGGCTGAGAGCATCTTGATTAGCCACTTCTCTCATGCCGACAATTTTTTTCACTCCCTCTTTGAGGGAGAGCTTTTCTAAGCGACAGCGCAGGGGCTTGCTCATTCGGGTTAATTTTTTCTTTCCATAGCCAATTTCAACAATTCGCTGTACTGCACTGGACGTAGATTTCTTATCGGTTTTAATTTGGGCATTAACTTCACCCACCACAATATTGGGTTCTACCAAAAATTTAGTCACTGCGATGCGCTTGCCAGCAGCATCCCAGATTTGGGACATTCCTTTTTTGGTAGCGCAAATTGTATCGATCATAAATTTGGTTACAAGCGGTCAGCTTGTCATGTGTGTTCTTTATCAAGACTAACTTTTTTAGCAACAATTTCTTTCTTTACATTTTTACTTGAATATCAACACCAGCGGGTAATTCGAGATGAATGAGATTGTCAATAGTTTTGCTGGTAGGATCAATGATATCTATCACTCGTTTGTGAGTGCGAATGATATAGTGTTCTTGAGCATCTTTATCGGTATGTGGTGAGGCTAAAACGCTAAACCATTTTTTGTCTGTAGGCAAAGGCACTGGCCCTACTACTTTAGCGCCAGTAGTTAAAGCAGTATCCAAAACCTTGTTAGATGCTTCATCAATGACTCGATGGTCATACGACTTAAGGCGCACTCTAATTTTGTACGCTGAATTTTTGTCGTTTTTACTTGCCATAAAACATCCCTTTACTTGGTTGCTTGGTTTAATACCAATCGCCACAGCAATTAATTCTCTTACCGATTTGCGATTTGAGAAATGTGATTATATCATGAGATAATTAAAATGACAAGAGAAGCGTATTGTGACAGATACATATTGAACACTTTATCCACTCATAAAATCCTCTAGTT
>CAUUGB010000041.1:0-2975 GCA_963544615.1 uncultured bacterium
AAAGCCAAGGTGATTAGTAAGATTGCTTGAGGTAGTAATCCCCAAAAAGCATTTTTAGTTGAGCGATGAAAACGGTGATGAAAAGCATAAAAAGGAGTGAGAATTTTTAGCGGTCTTTTTAAGACATAGTCAGTTGCTTGCAGTAAATCTGGAGTAATGCCTGAGAGCGCCCCCAAATAAAGGTCGAGATTAAAATTGTGCCGGGATTGCTTAAAGATGAGGGTAATGAGTAGCACTGCGCCTAAAAGATCTAGTAGTTCCCAAGCAATCATTTTCTTTTTAGAAAAATGATAAATTTTGGCAGCGACACCGATATCGTAGTGAATAACATAATCCAGCAGAAAGTGAGAGGCAAAGCTTAAAGGTAAATAAACTAATGGTTGAGCAGGAAAACAGTGAGCAATAAAAGCACCAGTAAAAGCGTGTGAGACAGAAATCATAAAGTCAAATTATTATACCCGATTTTGCGAGTTAACTTTCATAGGGCAGCAAGTTGTAGGCAAAAAATTGTTTCACTCAAGTATCCTATATAAATATATTTATACAAGTGGTCAAATAAGTTTGGTTGTATCGGCATATAATTCAATTGCCTTAATTTAGTACCCTATAAAGTGTAAAAAAGTGTTGACAAGTGACTTATAAGATGTTATATTTAATACAGTTCTTTAACGACAAACACCAACATTAAGCTGAGTATTGTCAGCGCGAAAGTGCTCGAAGTAATTTGTTGCTTATTTCGCTATAAGCGAAACAACGGTTACTTGGTCACACTTTTACTCTGGCAATAATTACAGCTGAACTCAATATGTTGTAGCTTGGCTCAATTAAATTAAGGGCACTAACGCTTGGCGAGTGCGGTGTTTTTTTAGCGTCCAGGAAGGGGAATGGTTAAAGAATTCTCGGACAGACTTCCTGGATGAATTATTTATTTATGTCCGATCATCGACGGCGTATAGTAAACCGCGATGGTAGGTGCTTTTAGAAAGAAAGATATGCCACACTCAGCCACCCGGTTTCAAGCTGGAGACCAAGTTCAGTATCCGCAAATAATTTTTTCAGCTCAAAAAGGCTGTCATGAGGTAGTTTGCCAGCAGTGGAAAATTAAAGCCATTTTTCCCTTGAGTGAAATTGCCGTTTTAACTAAGTTGCATCAGTCAGCAAGATTTAAAATGCAAGTGCCATTAGCATTATTAGCCAATTATAATTAAAAATTACTGTAACTATTTTAGCAATACCCTCCTTTTGATTGGAGGGTATTTAGTTTTCCAGATGTTGCGTGAATAATGCGCTAATTATGCGTTAATTAAATAAGTGAGTGCTTGCTGTAAGTCTTGAGGGAGTGGGCTGTTAAAGGTGAGCGGTTTGCCAGTGGCAGGATGAGTAAAACTAATGCTTTGGGCATGTAAAAATTGTCTCTGGCACCAAAGCAGATCAAGTTTAGCTTTCCGTGGGGGAAGATAAGCTCCATCACCAACTAAAGGATGATGATAATTGGTTAAGTGAGCACGAATTTGGTGGGTGCGTCCAGTTTGTGGTTGCACTTGCAGCAAACTGAAGCCTTGATAGAGCTGGAGAAGCTTTTTCCTGTTTACAGTTGGCAATTTGGCTGGATTAAATTGATAATGCCTTAGCAGCTGAAAAAAGGTTATTGCCTCTCTGCCGAGGGGATCTACCGCCATAATTTGGCGATTAGTTTTTTTGCGTGCTAAAGGCAAACTGATTCTACCCTGAGTTTCCTTAAGTAAACCATGGGCAAGACAAAGATAAGTTTTGCTGACTTTTCTTTGCTGGAACTGTTGGAGTAGCCCTTTTAGGGTGGTGGGGTTTTTAGCCCACAGGAGTACACCTGAAGTATTTTTATCTAACCGATGCACCATGCCGGCGCGGCTGATAAACAACTCTTCATCACTTGCCTCTTGACTGGCAGCGGCAGTGGGGTAAGGGAGTTGCCAGATTTTGGCAAAATATTCTTGCAGGCTTTCTTGTTGATGTGAGGTGGCAGCATTAACAATTTGTCCAGCTAGCTTGTTGACAATCAGCAAATTATTGTCTTGATAAATTATTTCTACTTGAGGCATTATTTGTGTTGGCTCCACCAAGCTTTAATGAGCATAAGTAATCCTAAAATTAAAATTGCTAGATAAAAAATAATGTCTAAAGTAATTCCTGCTAAATTAAACATGGGGGGCTGGAAAATTAACATGAATAAAGAAAAAATGCTGTACATCATGCAAAAAATCATAAAAACAAAACCTGTTTTCACCCTAGAGCGTCCGCCACTATACCAGGAGTAAGTGCGATAATTTTTTTCTAGATAGCCTAAATAAAAAAAGGTCACTAAATAAAAAATGGCTCCATAAAGTTGAGTGGGGTGAACTTTAGCGTCGAGGTTGGGAAAACGGTAACCAAAAATGCTATCAGTTAAATAGCCAGCACCGGAACCATCAAAAAAAATGCCTAAATGATAAAACACCAAGCCTAAGGCAGTAGCTCTGGACCAATAGTCCAACAGTTCGAGATTGTGGATTTTTTTTTGGGCTAAAAGCAAATAGAAAAAAAAACTTGAGGTAAAAATAGCCACAAAAACAGCAATCCCAGGGTAAGCAAACACATTAAGATAACGATAAAAGTCACCTAAGAATTTATCATAATTAAAAATTATAAAACTAATTCTGCCAGTGACAAAACCACAACAAATTGCTAGCAGAAAACAATCAAAAACAATAAATTCTTTATAAGTGGCACGTTTGTGTAGTAGTCGGTAGAATTCAAAGGTGCCAAAAAAAGCTGCCAAGGCTAAAAAAATTGGCAGTAAGTAAATATCCACATAGTTTCCTACTCTAAAGGAAGCAAACATATTTATCTATTATAGCGCAGCTTGTTTGGCTGTGGAGGGAAAATTGTGGACTCAGCTTTAATTTCCTTATACTGACAGATACATATTGAACACCTATTAGAATAAACACAATAGGAAG
>CAUUGB010000042.1:0-2723 GCA_963544615.1 uncultured bacterium
TTATTAACAAGTTTTATTTCCAAAATTTTATTCCCAAAAGTAGTGAGCTTATACACCATATCCCATCAGTTGTCATAATAACATATATTGTTATAATATACCCATATAACAATATTATTTTGTATTGTTATCTAGCTTTTTAACAA
This sequence comes from uncultured bacterium, assembly GCA_963544615.1. Classification (GTDB taxonomy): domain Bacteria; phylum Patescibacteriota; class Microgenomatia; order UBA1400; family PJMF01; genus CAUUGB01. The sequence goes on from CAUUGB010000042.1 coordinate 147, forward strand.
ATCGACTAAATCAAATGAGGAGGAGTGGTAGTAATGGCGTGGTACGCTAGCTGTCGTTGTTGTGGTGGTATGGGCAAAAAGTGCATCAAAACCCGCAAAGGCGACATCATGGTGGAATGTCGCGCTTGCGGTGGTTCAGGCTCTAATAAGAGCTTGTGGTCAGATAGGTGCCAGAGGTGTTATTCGGAAATAATTTACCCGGTAGGGATATCTAACCCGCCCACCTATTGCCGCACTTGCAAACAAATCATGAGAGAGGAAAGGAATGCGAAGTGGAAAGAAAAGAATTGTCCCGAGTGTGGCGCCACTATTAAGTACCACACCGATTGGACAAATATTCCCAATCTGTGTAATTCTTGCAAAGAGAAAAAGCGCCGCGAAAGAGAGGAGCAAAAGGCAAAGTGGAAAGAAAAGTCCTGCTTAAAGTGTGGCGCTACCATTAAGTACCATATTGAGTGGGAAAAAATTCCTAATCTCTGCAAAGAATGCAAAGAGAAAGCCAAGGCGGAAAAAGAAAAATGGCGGGAGAAATCGTGTGCCAAGTGTGGAGCAACGATTAAGTACCACACCGATTGGACAAATATTCCCAATCTTTGCAAAGCGTGTAAGGAGAGAGCTAAGGCAGAATGGATAGAGCGCCCCTGCAAAGCTTGCGGCGAAAGCATTAGGGTAAATGTTAATTGGAGCAGACCGCCGGAGTATTGCGGTAAATGCAAGGACTTGAATAAGTCTCATTGGATGACACAGAGCGAAAATGAGCACTGCGTGGTTAAAGTAAGTGGATCGTATACGGAAAGCGATGATAGAGAGCGGACCGATTTTCTTATCATCGAAAAGGGGGAAAAAGGACACAACCATCTATCAGTTGGTGAAGATACTAACTGGAAATTTAAAAACTGGCATAAATAATAGCGTGGTAAAATACAGGCAGATGAACAAAAAACAGCAACTAGAGCTTTACCAGCAAATTCTCTCCATCTACGATGGTGGCGAATGGGCTAATAAGGAGGGGCTGGCTGAAGCAATAAAAGACATGCTTTTAGGTCCAGATTATGGCGATACATTTTGGGACGATGAGATGGCACAGCAAATATTTACTGATTGTTTGTATATATTTGAGGGAGAAGAAGCGTCTAGTAAGTGGCAAGTAAATGATCATTGGAGGTATCTGAAATCCCGCCTGAAAGAAATGCGCACTTTCGTTGCCAAAGAAACCGAAAGCAAATAGTCGATTGTTTAGTGCCCGGGTTCTCGCCCGGGTTTTTAAGCAAAATATTTATTTCAAGAGAATTGCCAAACTTTAATTAATCCTTAAAGCTAAAGAGCACAACCACGGACAATTAAAATTAAACCGGTAAATACGCTCGAGGGGAATATACACTTGAGCATGGCGATGGGAATTTTCCTCCAGATATTCATCTAAAATTAAAAAGCCTTTTTCACAAGCCACCGCTACACCATTTAAACCTAAGCTCACTTTCATCAACTGCTTCCAATACCATTTTTTCTTTAGCGGCTTTCACTAAACACTCCGTAAAATTTTCCCCTTTAATGGTTTACTGCACTTGCTGATTTTGCTTAAGACTATCCTTAGTATGAGGTTTTTTTTGAAAACTTTGTAAATAAAGACTATTAGTTTTAAGACAAGCAATTTTATCCTGAAGTATCATACTCACGCCATCACTATTACCCATTTGGTCAACCAAACTCACCACCAGTATTTCATCAGTATAAAACAAAACTACACCAACACTAAAATCACTAGGATGGCTGCGGAAATGAATTTGCAACAATTGCTCTGGAGCAATTTTAGCTAAAAGGTGAGAGAAAACATTGGGCATAATTTCCCTTTCCATTTTTCAGCAAGTATCGTGCCTAAAACATTTACCCATGCAACTCCAGTCATCCGCTTTGCCATTTTCCAGAAAGTATCGTGCCTTAAATAAGCTCACTTACTTTTGATAGTGATATAATAGCTGAAAATATATTCACCGAGTTGTAGCAGGACTGGTGTATCGGTAGCACGTCACCCTTCCAAGGTGAAAGGGCGGGTTCAATTCCCGTGTCCTGCTCTCAGACAAGCGCTTAAAAAAAGCGCTTTTTTAGTACGGTTAAGCAAAATAGCATTTGGATAATCTTGATTAAAGCAAGTATTTAAATTAGTTGGGTACAGTAGCAGGTGGAGGCGTTGTCGGCATTGAAGGATTGTCCTCTTTTGATGGAGTGGATGAATTAGTAGGCTCATTGATGTTGGCAGGAGGTTTAGCTAAATTAAAATCAAGATAGTAATTATTAAAATCGTTGGGATCAATTAAAACATCTACCACTGGGTGTGTGTCTAGAAATTCTGGCGAGTAACCTTTTTCTGAGCGTAAAGTAACCATTTGGTCGTCACCAACAGGCAAATTAACTTTCAGAGAATAAGACATCCGCTCTTTTGAGCGTCTGATGAGTGAAATTAGTGCTTGCAAATCCCACAAGTCAATAAACTCTTCGCGAGTATAACTGAGATTTTTAACCAGTTGTCCCTCTAAAAAAAGTTGATTAATTCTTTTGGTTTTTTGTTTATGGTTTTTT
>CAUUGB010000043.1:0-2569 GCA_963544615.1 uncultured bacterium
TACCTGCCGCTCCAGTAGCTTACTCAGATAAATATGGCAGCAGTGTTGATACCATCAGCTTAAAGATTAATGATATCAACCCCACTGAATCTGTCAACTCCACCCAAGAAAAACCAACAGCAACCACTACCACCAAAACTCACCAAAAAAATCTTTATCAACTAGAAATATCAAAGGCGGAAAAATCCCCCCTCTCTCCCACGCTACTACCTAAATATTTATCAGATCTAACTTACCAAGATGCTGTTAACATTACCTATTTAGAGAGCCAAATCTATGCAGATAACCAGACTCTTAAAGCTGAGATGTCAGGACTAGAGAATTCTCTAATTGCCAAAGATATCAATCAAGTGAGCAAAGACAGACCTAATTTATCACTTAAATATCATACTCCCGGTGGTAAAATTGCCGGTTACCTACTTGCCTATGAGGGAGTAATTGATAAAGATGAGTATCAGTCATCAGATACTGCCAACAAACCCTGTATTTACATTGAAGACTTTGCCACCTTACCTGGTCAGCAATTAGCAGCAGGAAGACTGCTTAGAGGCTTTCTCTCTCTTTATCAACAGCATTATTTAGCCAAGCAAAATTATCTCCCCCTTTATTTCCAAGCTAGAGAAAAAACCTCTTTCCGCTTAGTACAGCGGCAACTGCAACACTTAGGTGAGAGTTTAGGAGTAGAGTTCTCCTCCCATACACTTGATACTTACCAGCAAGGTAGTGATACCATGCATGTGCTCTTGGTGGAGGCGAAACCAAAAGAGCAGGGAGGTTGGGCTGCAAGTGGGGAAAAAGTGAATAGTTTGTAGCCATATGAAGATGATTTTGATATAATACCTCTGCTTATCAGATAGTCTGATGAGCAGGGTTCTTTGACACTAGACAAATTCAACTAAGGAGGAAGTTAGAGATGGTGGCACGGAAGCATTTCAACCCGTATTATTTGTGTGGCACTCATAATTTAGCCTATTTTTTATTAGGGAGACTAAATAATTGGGGGTTTAAGAGTTATCAGAAAACTTCGCGCTCAGTGATGTCTGATGGGCGCTCGCTTTGGAAACAAACAGGCGCTAATTTTCTTGATGATTATGCTTCTGAGTCTTTGTACATTTTTTTTCAAAAAGACAATGATAGTCAACAAGTACTGCGCTTGAGTAATCATGACCAGGCTAACCCTAAAGTTATTCCTGATTATGAAATTCATGGCAGTATTGTGCGTCCTCATACCATTAGTTATTTGGCTTTTCTAAGAAAAATTGCCAAACGATATCAACTACAATTACCAGTATTGGAAACTTTTCTCTTGAAAAGAGAAAATTATAGAAGGTATGCCATTAGACTGCAAGAAATTACCAAGGAATATCGTTGCAATAGCACCATGAATTTACCAACTAAAATTGTTTTATTTTAGTTGAGAGTCTAGTATGTATCTTTGCCCGGCAGCAGCCGGGCTTTTTATGTTTTAGCCTGATTTTTGCCAGGTGATATAATTATATCGACTTATGTATAGCTACAAACTTAAGCGTTTTGCCAATTGTCGGACTATTCGCCTGAGAATTAGTGAGGGGCAAATTGTAGTGAGTGCTCCATGCTTTATTCCCAAATTTGCTATTGATAATTTTGTTAATTCTCAGGCAGATTGGTTAGCCGCCCATTTGCACTCAGCTAGTAAAAAAATCCCCAATCTGCAAGCGTGGCAAGTTTTTGGTAAATCATATCAACTCTGCTTTGCTTATTTTCCCGATTTAGCTAGTGGTTGGCAGTTGGTGGGAAAACAATTAATTTACAACAGTAGTCAGTATGCCTTAAAACCTAAAAAGAGTCAGTTTTTAACTGTGAGCGAAAAACAAGCTTGGCAGCGTTTTGCCAAAAAAACTCTCGCCGCTTATATTAATCGGCGTCTAGTGGTATTACACCAACAAATGGGCATTAAAAAACCTTTAAAGCGTATTAGTTTAAAAAATCAGCGTAGTTGTTGGGGGTCGTGCTCCTCACTAGGCAATCTTAATTTTAATTTAAACTTAATTCATTTTGACCCACAAGTTATTGATTATGTGCTAATTCACGAATTAGCACATCTGGTTTATCTTAATCATTCTGCCAAATTTTGGGCATTGGTGGGTAAACATGATGGTAATTATCAACTTCACCGGCAACTGCTCAATAAATTTTCTTGTGCTTAAAAATTTCCTCGGCACCAAGTAGTATCAATGACTTTTTTCATGGCAATTAAATAGGCAGCTTGGCGAACGCTAATACCTTTCTTATTTTGATACATTTGCCAAATGTCAGCAAAAGCACTTTGCATGAGAGGCTGGAGTTTATTCATCACCTTCTCGTAGTCCCAAGTGTCACCGGAAACATTTTGCACCCATTCAAAGTAAGAGGTGGCAACTCCCCCAGAATTGGCTAAAACATCGGGAATTACCGGAATACCTCTTTTAGTTAAAATTTGCTCAGCTTCGCTAGTAGTGGGACCATTAGCCATTTCAAAAACAATTTTCGCTTGAATTTTGTGGACATTATCTTTGGTAATCACATTTTCCATGGCAGCTGGCACCAATAC